>NZ_JASATQ010000003.1:0-178842 GCF_038440415.1 Sphingomonas sp. OTU376
AAGGGGCTTAAACGGGAATGCGGTGCGGACGGGCCTTCCGTCCAATTCCGCGGCTGTCCCTGCAACTGTAAGCGGCGAGCGCGATGCACTGGCTCCCCAATCGAGGGAGCAGCCACTGGACCATCGGTCCGGGAAGGCCGTGCATCACGCCCTGACCCGCGAGCCAGGAGACCTGCCGGCGCAACGGTCGCTCTTGCTTTGGTCCAGGGGATGGCCAGGGCACGGTATCTCTCCGTCTGAGCGACGAACCAAGCGGCAGGGGCCGCTTCGGTACGTGCGCGACGGCGAACAAGCGCCCGCCTCGCGTCTCGCACCGGCCGTTCGCGGCAGGCCCCCGCCCTCGTTGCACGGGCGCCGGGGGGACTACCCATGTTGAAGACCAGTTTCGTCTCGCTGCTCGCGATCGCCGCCGCCACGCCGGCCTTCGCCCAAGACGCGGTCCCGGCCAGCGACCCGCAGGATACGATTGTCGTCACCGCCTCGCGCTCGGGCGAAGGCACCGAACTCAAGGACCTGCCCGCCTCCGCCACGGTGATCACCGCGCAGCAGCTCGACCAGCGCCAGACCCGCATCGTCTCCGACGTGCTGCGCGACGTGCCCGGCGTCTCGGTCAGCCGGATCGGCGCGATCGGCGGCCAGACCCAGATCCGCATCCGCGGCTCGGAGAGCAACCACGTCCTCGTCCTGATCGACGGGATCGAGGCGGCCGATCCCTATTATGGCGAATATGACCTGGGCACGCTGATCGCCGATCCGGCGGCGCGCGTCGAAGTGCTGCGCGGCCAGCAGAGCTCGCTCTACGGATCGGACGCGATCGGCGGCGTAATCAACTACATCACGCTCTCGGGTCGCGAGGCGCCGGGCTACAGCGCGCGCATCGAAGGCGGCTCGTTCGGCACGATCAGCAGCGCGGCCCGCGCCGCCGGCGCCTCGGGCAACTTCGACTATGCGGTGTCGGGCAGCTGGTACCATACCAGAGGCTATCCCACCGCGCGCGGCGGCAGCCGCGACATCGGCTCCGACAATGTCGGCGCGACCACCAAGCTGAACTGGACTCCAGCCGAGAACTTCAAGCTGAGCGGCGTGCTGCGCTACAGCTATACCGATGCCGAGACCAACGACGCCGATGCCAATCCGGCGAGCCCGAGCTTCGGCTACACGATCGACAGCCCCGGCACCTATTTCACCAACGAAGCGCTTTACGGCCTGCTCAGCGCCGAGCTGACCGCGCTCGACGGGCGCTGGACCAACACGCTCTCCGGTCAGTTCTCGGACACCACGCGCAAGGGCTACAACGCCTTCGGCTTCAACTATGGCGACAAGGGCCAGCGCTACAAGGGATCCTTCGTGTCGAGCTTCCGCTTCGGCACCGACGCGATCAGCCACCGGCTGACCGGTGCGGTCGATTGGGAGCGCGAGCAGTTCCAGAACATCGCGCCGTCCACCGGCTCGCCCTATGACGCGTTCCGCGGCCGCCGCGACACCGACAATCTGGGCCTGGTCGGCCAGTATGAGCTGACCGCGGGCGGCTTCACCGGCGGTGCCTCGATCCGCTACGACGACAATAACCGCTTCGCCGACACCACCACCTGGCGCGTTCAGGCCGGCTATCGCCTGCCGACCGACACGCGCGTCCACGCCGCTTACGGCACCGGCGTGAAGAACCCCGGCTATTACGAGCTCTACGGCTATTCGAGCGGCACCTATATCGGCAATCCGGACCTGAAGCCGGAGAAGTCCGAGGGCTGGGAAGTCGGCGTCGACCAGAGCTTCTGGGACGACAAGGCCGTGATCGGCGCGACCTGGTTCGATTCTAAGCTGACCGACGAGATCTACACCAGCTATCCGGCGCCCAACTACACCGCGACGCCGGCCAACCGCGCCACCGATTCCAAGCAGCACGGCGTGGAAGTCACCGCCAGCCTGCGCCCGATCCGGCAAGTGCAGATCGAGGCGGTCTATACGCATCTTGATGCTACCGAGGACGGTGTCACCGAAGTCCGCCGCCCCGGCGACATTGCCAGCTTCAACGCCACGCTCTTCAGCAAGGACGAGCGCTTCTCGACCACGCTGACCGTGCGCTACAATGGCCGGATCGACGACGTCGCCTATACCGACCCGAGCTATGTGCCGGTGCGCGTGTCGCTCAAGCCCTTCACGCTGGTCAATCTCAACGCGCAGTACAAGCTGACCGATCGCTTTTCGGTATTCGGCCGCGTCGAGAACCTGTTCGACGTGAACTATGAGGAAGTGTTCAGCTTCGCGACCCCGGGTGCTGCCGTCTATGGCGGCGTCCGCGTGGCGTTCTGAATCATCAGGGGGAAGCGGCCGTGAAGCAGCGCACCGACGAAGAGCATAATGCCAAGATGAAGAAGCTTCAGGTCGCCCAGGCCAAGAAGCTTGCCACCAAGACGGTCGAGAAGGGCCTGATCATCGTCCATACCGGGCCGGGCAAGGGCAAGACCTCCGCCGCGCTCGGCATGGCCGTGCGTGCGATCGGGCACGGCATGAAGGTTGGCATGGTGCAGTTCGTGAAGGGCGCGATGGCCACCGGCGAGAAGGCGGTGTTCGACCGCTTCCCCGACCTGATCGAATTCAAGCCGATGGGCGAGGGCTTCACCTGGGACACGCAGGACCGCAGCCGCGACATCGCGGTGGCGCGCGAGGCGTGGGAAGAAGTGAAGCGGATGATCGCCGATCCCGAATACGCGATGGTGATCGCCGACGAGCTCAACATCGTGCTGCGCTACGATTATCTGCCGACCGAGGAAGTGCTCGAGGCGCTCGCCGCGAAGCCTGCAATGAAGCATGTCATCATCACCGGTCGCAACGCCCCCCAGGCGCTGATCGACGCCGCCGATCTCGTCACCGAGATGGCGCAGGTGAAGCACCCCTTCCGTGAACAGAACGTCAAGGCACAGGCGGGGATCGAGTTCTGATGGCTCCGGCCAAGCTCCTGGCCCTGCCGCTGCTCGCCCTGGGCGGCGCGGCGCTCTGGGCGAGCGCCCCCGCATCCGCGCCGCCCTCGACCAAGCCCGAGCGGATCGTCTCGCTCAACCTGTGTGCCGATCAGCTCGTTCTCGCGCTCGCCGATCGCAACCAGATCGCCGGACTCACCCGCAACGCCACCGACACCGAGATGTCGGGCGAGGCCATGAAGGCGCGCGGTCTGCCGGTGCTCAAGAACTCGGCCGAGCAAATCCTTGCGATCGATCCCGACCTGGTCGTCGGCATGCCGGCGAAGCGCAGCGCGGCGATGCGCGCGCTCAAGGGCCACAAGTACAACATGCTCGATCTCGAGACCGCCAATACGGTCGATGAGATCTATGCCTCGATCCGCCAGACAGCAGTGGCGGTCGGCCATCCCGAGCGCGGTGAAGCACTGGTCGCGAGGATGCAGGCGGCGCTGGCCAGGATCGGCAAGCCCGGCGGCGGCAAGGTCGCGGCCTATTACCAGCGCCGCGGCTTCATGACCGGCACCGGCACGCTGATCGACGACCTGATGCAGCGCATGGGACTGGTGAACCTGGCAGCGAAGCTCGACAAGCCGCCGCTCTCGCAGCTCAGCCTCGAGGAGATGGTCGCGGCCGGCCCCGATTACCTCATCGTCGAGAGCGCCACCGACAAGATCGCCGACCAGGGCACCGAGATGCTCCACCATCCGGCGATCGCCAACATCCCCCGTATCTCCATCCCCCAGGCATGGACCGTGTGCGGCAGCCCCGCCTATGTCGAGGCGGCCCAGGGGATGGCGACCCAACTTATCCGCTATCAGGATCGGACCCACGCCCGATGACCCTATCCCGTCCCTTGTTGATCGGCGGCCTGCTCGCTCTCACGCTCGTCGCGGCGATCGGATCCTTGCTGTTCGGCCCGGTCCATCTGTCACTCGCCCGGATGTTCGCCGCCTTTACCGGGCATGGTGACCGCATCGCCTCCACCATCCTGCTCGAACTGCGCCTGCCGCGCATGCTGCTCGGCCTCGGCGTCGGCGCGATGCTCGGCCTGGCCGGCGCGGCGCTGCAAGGGTATCTGCGCAACCCGCTCGCCGAGCCTTCGGTGCTCGGCACGTCAAACGCCGCGTCGCTCGGCGCGGTGGCGGCGCTCTATTTCGGGCTGGCCGAGTTGCATCCGATCGTACTCCCCGTACTGGCGGTGCTTGGCGCGCTGCTGTCGCTGGTCGGCCTGTCCGCACTTGCCGGACGCTCGGAAAGCCCGCTCACCCTGATCCTCGCCGGCATCGCCATCGCCACCTTGGCCACGGCGGGCGTGAGCCTGGCGCTCAACCTTTCGCCCAATCCCTTCGCGGCGATGGAGATCATGACCTGGCTGCTCGGCAGCCTGGAGAACCGCTCGTTCGAACATGTCTGGATCGCCTATCCCTGCATCGCGATCGGTGCGCTGCTGCTTTTCTGGGACGGCCGCGCGCTCGATGCGCTGACGCTCGGCGAGGACGGCGCCCAGGCGCTCGGCGTCGATATCCAGCGCACCCGCATCCGCCTGTTGCTCGGCACCGCGATCGGCGTCGGCGGCGCGGTCGCGGTATCGGGCGCGATCGGATTTGTCGGCCTGATCGTCCCGCATCTCGTCCGCCCGCTCACCGACCGGAGCCCCTCGGCGATCCTGCTGCCCTCCGCGATCGGCGGCGCCGCCCTGCTCACCTTCGCCGATCTCGCGGTGCGGCTTATCGATACCAAGAACGAGCTCAAGCTCGGCGTCGTGACCGCGTTCCTCGGCGTACCGGTCTTCCTGATCCACCTGATGCGGGAGCGCCGCCTGTGGTGAACATTCGTCTCGAACAGGTCGGCGTGTCGCTCGGCAAGCGCCATGTCGTCCGAAACGCCAGCGCAGCCTTCGTGTCCGGCACGCTCACCGGCATCGTCGGCCCCAATGGTGCGGGCAAGTCCACCCTCGCCCGCGCGATGCTGGCGCTGGTGCCGCATAGCGGGCGCATCCTTGTCGATGACGCCGACGTCGCGAGCATGGCGCGCGCGGAACTGGCCAGGCGTGTCGCCTATCTCCCCCAGGGCCAGACGCTGCACTGGCCGCTCACCGTCGAGCGGCTGGTCGAGCTTGGCCGCCTGCCGCATCTCGCGCCGATGTCGCGGATCGGCGAGGCCGATACCGCAGCGATCGAGCGGGCGATGGCGCGCGCCGATGTCGTTGGCTTGCGCGACCGCCCCGCCACCGAGCTTTCGGGCGGCGAGCGCGCCCGCGTCCTCCTCGCCCGCGCGCTCGCGGTGGAAGCCCCCGCACTGATCGCCGACGAGCCGCTCGCCAGCCTCGATCCCGGTCACCAGATCGACGTGATGGAGCTGCTCCAGTCCGAGGCCCGCGCCGGCGGTCTGGTGATCGCGGTGCTCCACGACCTGACCATGGCGGCGCGCTATTGCGACCGGCTGGTGCTGATCGACGGCGGCACCGTCGTCGCCGACGGGACGCCCGCCGAAGTTCTCACGCCCGCCAATCTCAAGTCGGTCTACGGCATCGAGGCGAAGGTAGAGCTCAGCGGCGACTGGCCGACGATCACCACTTTGGGCCGCAGCCGATGACCGATCCCGCCTTCTACCGCGAACAGGGCTATGCCGCCCTGCCACTGTTCGATCGCGCGCTGGTCGAGGCCGCACAGGCCGATATCGCCGAGCATATCGACCGGCTGTCGCACGCCTTCTACCTGCCTTTCGACAAGAGCTGCCCCGACGTCCCGCTCGCCGAACGGCTCGACCGGATCTATGCGAGCGACCGCAGCCAGGCGAACCTGCTGCGCGTCGCGATCTGCACCGATGCGCATCGCGGCCCCAGGCTGCAGGAGATCGCCAACGATCCGCGCCTGCTCGCCGAGGCCCAGCGGCTCAGCGAGCGCGAACTGGCCGGCAAGGTCGTCCGTATCCGCGCCAGCATCGCCAGCTTCCCCGAGCACCGCCACGCCTGGCACTCGGACGTTGCCCGCGACGACGGCACCTCGTGCGGGCAGGTCTGGACCACCGCCTGGATCCCGCTCTGCGACGCCGGGCCCGGCAATGGTGGGCTGGAGATCATCCCCGGCCGCCAGCCCGCGCCGCTCGCCAGCGAGACCGACCAGGGCCTTCGGATCACCGACGAGGCGATCGCCGGCATGCCCCGGCTCCAGCCCGAATGTCCGGCGGGCACCGTCCTGTTCCTCGATCGCTTCACGCCGCACCGCACGCTGCCGGCCGACAAGGCACGCTTCGCGCTTGTCGTCTGGATGAAGGCCGCCTAAGGGCAGCGCCGCGACAGGTTCCCCGGAGACGGGGATGAAAAGGGAACGGGAAAACCCCGGCTGCCCCTGCAACTGTAAGCGGTGAGTCATCGGCCATTTGCCATTGGGTGTTGCAGCCCGAGAAGGCGGCCGACCGGCATCGACCCGCGAGCCAGGAGACCTGCCCGTCGTGGTCGTCTTTCGTGCGGACAGGGTGTGCCGGACGGACGGGGGTGAACCCGAGCGACGACAAGGTTGGCCGCGCGCATGCGCGGACGCTGTCGTGCGCGCCCAACGGCCCCGGCAGCGTCCGCGCGTACCCGGCATGTCGATTGGGTCGAATAATGCTGAAGTCCGTTTTCCGTCTCTCCGTTTCTGTTCTCGCCCTCGCCGCAGCTCCCGCCGCCTTCGCGCAGCAGGCCGCCGCACCCGATGCCGCCGCCACCGAGAGCAACGACGACATCGTCGTCACCGCCACCCGCGCGCCGGTGAACATCGACCAGGTTCCCGCCTCGATCACCGTGCTCGACAAGGCCGCGATCGATCGCAGCCAGGATGTCGGCGCGACCGAACTCCTGCTCCGCACGCCCGGCATCAGCATCTCGCGCAACGGCGGCTATGGCACTTCGACCTCGCTGCGCATCCGCGGCGCCGAATCCGACCAGACCGTGGTGGTGATCGATGGCGTGAAGCTCAACGATCCGGCGGCCACCGGCGGCGGCTACAACTTCGCCAACATGCTGATCGGTGACAGCGCGCGCATCGAAGTGCTGCGTGGGCCCCAGTCGATCCTCTGGGGCAGCCAGGCGATCGGCGGCGTGGTCAACATCGTCACCGCCACGCCCGAAAAGCCGCTCGAGGGCAGCTTCGACATCGAGGCCGGCTCGCGCGAGACGGTCAGCGCCCGCGCTGCGATCGGCGGCAAGACCGGCCCGCTCGCCTGGCGCATCGGCGGCCAGCGCTTCACCACCGCGGGCATCTCGGCGATCGCCCCTGAATTCGGCGGCAAGGAAGCCGATGGCTACACCAACAGCAGCGCCAGCGGCCGCGCCGAGCTGACGCTCACCAGCAACCTGAGCGTCGAGGTCCGCGGCTATTATTCGAACGGCCGTACCGAGATCGATTCGACCAGCGGCGACAATAGCGACTATTCGACCAACGAGGAGTTTGTCGGCTATGCGGGCATCAACCTGTCGCTGCTCGACGGGCGTTTCCGCAACCGCTTCGCCTATGCCTATACCGACACCGATCGCGACAGCTACGGCCCGACCCGCGCCCGCCCGCTCAGCTTCGAGTCCGACGGCAAGAACAAGCGCTTCGAGTACCAGGGCAGCTTCGCCTTCACGAAGCAGATCTCCGCGGTGTTCGGCGTCGAGAACGAGAATTCGGACTTCCGCAGCCGCTCGCCCGCCGCGTCGCTGGCAACGCCGCTGCCGGCCTTTGCGCGCGGCGAGGCCGAGCTGACCAGCGCCTATGCCCAGCTCAGCGTCGAGCCGATCACCGGCCTGACACTGAACGGCGGCATCCGCTATGACGATCACAGCCGCTTCGGCGGGCAGACCCTGTTCCAGGCCGGCGGCGTGTGGCGCCTGCCGACCGGTACAATCCTGCGGGCCAACTATGGTGAAGGCTTCAAGGCGCCCTCGCTGTACCAGCAGTTCAGCGAATACGGGAACACTGCGCTGGACCCGGAACAGGCCAAGGGCTGGGAAGCCGGCGTCGAGCAGCAGCTGTTCGGCCGCAAGCTGGTGTTCGGCGCCACCTGGTTCGAGCGCAAGACCACCAGCCAGATCATCTTCAACAGCTGCACCACGACCTCGACCGTGCCGCTCTGCTTCGTGCCGGGCAGCACCACCGTGCGCCGCTTCGGCTATTATTCGAACGTCTCGCGTGCCGAAGCACATGGCATCGAGGCTTCGGGCGCGCTCAACCTGGGCGGCTTCACCCTGGACGGCAACTACAGCTGGACCGTCGCCGAGGATCGCTCGGCCGGCACCGCGACCTTCGGCAAGTGGCTGCCGCGCCGCCCGCAGAATACCGCGAACGGCTCGATCAGCTACGCCTTCCCGTTCGGCCTGACCACCGGCGCGGCGGTGCGCTGGTCCGGCCACAGCTTCGACAATGCGGCGAACACCACCAGGCTCGACGACTATACGCTGGTCGACCTGCGCGCCGAGCTCAAGGCCGGTGACAATCTCAGCGTGTTCGCCCGCGCCGAGAACCTGTTCGACGAGAAGTACATGACCGCCTATCGCTACGGCACGCTGGGCCGCAGCATCTATGCCGGCATCCGCGGGCGCTTCTGATGGGAGAAGGCAATATGACGCAGGCACGCGCATCCACGCTGTGGATCATGCTGCTTACCCTGGCGAGCATGGCGACCAGCTTCGCTCTTGCCTGCACGGCTCCGGTTGCGGCGCTCGCCGCGCTGGCGGCAGTGCATATGCGCCGGCGCGACGGGATCGCGCTGGCGCTCGCCGCCTGGGGCGCCAACCAGGCGGTCGGCTTCCTGTTCCTCCACTATCCGCATGATCCCAAGACGCTCCTCTGGGGCGTCGGGCTCGGCACCGCGGCGGCCGGATCGGCGATCGGCGCCTATGCCGCGCTCGGCCGGCTCCGGATCCAATCGACCGTCGCGAAACTGGCCATCGCCTATGTCGCGGCGTTCGTTGCCGGCAAGCTGGTCACCCTGTGCTGGGCAGCGGTGCTGGGCGGCGTGGCGATCACGCTCCACCCCGGCTATTCGCTCGACCAGTTCCTGCGCAACGGCGCGATCCTGATCGGGCTCTATGCCTTTTACCGGCTGCTGGTCGCGCTCGGCTTGCCGGCACCGGGCGGCAAGCTGGCCACCGCCTGATGCTTACCCGCGTCGCGGACGGCCCGGCGGTCGTCGCCTGCAACACCTGTCGCCATTCCGCGGACTCCCGCGAGGATGGCGCAGGCGTGCGCGGCGGCGCCCGGCTGGTCGCGGCGCTCCGGGCCGTGCAGGCGAAGGATCCGCGCTATGCCGGTGTCGCGGTGCAGGAAATGCCGTGTCTGTTCGCCTGCACCGATCACTGCACCGTCCATCTGCGCGCGCCCGACAAGGTCGGCTATGTCCTGGGCCGGTTCACGCCCGACGAGGACAGCGCACGCGCCATTCTCGACTATGCCGTGCACTATGCAGCCAGCGAGCATGGCCGTGTCCCCTATTCCGCCTGGCCCGAGGGAATTAAGGGCCATTTCATCACGCGCACCCCGCCCCCAGGATTCGTCGCAGAATGATCTTCGCCTCGCCCGCCGATTTCCGTGTCGCGCTCGCCGATCTTTGTGTTCCGGACGAAGGCGCCATCGCTGCGGCGCGCGCCCGCCAGGCCGAGCTGACCAAGCCGGCAGGCTCGCTCGGCCGGCTCGAGGAGCTCGCGGTCTTTATCGCCGGCTGGCAGGGCAATCCGCGCCCCACTATCAAGCGCGCCCGTACCGCGATCTTCGCCGGCAACCACGGCGTGACCGTCCACGGCGTCAGTGCCTTCCCGGCCAGCGTGACCGTCCAGATGGTCGCCAATTTCGAGGCCGGCGGCGCGGCGATCAACGCCCTGTCCGGCGCGGCCGGCCTTGAGCTCGAAGTGACCGCGCTCGATCTCGACACCCCCACCGCCGATTTCACCATCGCCCCGGCAATGACCGAGGCCGAGTGCCTTGCCGCGCTCAACGCCGGTGCAGCCGTAGTGGGCAACGACCTTGACCTGCTCACCGTAGGCGAGATGGGCATCGGCAATTCCACCGCCGCCGCCGCGCTCTGCCTGCGCGCCTTTGGCGGCACCGCGGCAGAGTGGATCGGCCCGGGCACCGGCGTCGATGCCGAAGGTATCGCCCGCAAGACCGCGGTCGTGGAGCGTGCACGCGCCTTCCACGCCGATGGGCCGGCGGACGCCTTCGAGACGCTGCGCCGGGTCGGCGGGCGCGAGATCGCGGCGATCGCCGGTGCCGTGTTGCACGCCCGGCAGCTCGGCATCCCCGTGGTGCTCGACGGCTTCATCAGCAGCGCGGCCGTGGCCCCGCTCGCAGCAGACAATGTCGAGATCACCGATCATTGCATCGCCGGCCATGTCTCGGCGGAGCCCGGCCATGTCCGGCTGCTCGCCAGGCTCGGCCTGGATCCGCTGCTCGAACTCGGCATGCGGCTCGGCGAAGGCAGCGGCGGAGCGCTCGCGGTGAACCTGATCCGCTCGGCACTGGCCGCGCACAACCAGATGGCGACATTTGCCGAGGCACAGGTCGCCGCCAAGCTGTGACGCCCTGGACACTGCATCTGCTGCGCCACGGTGCACCGGCTTTGCCCGGACGGTTGATGGGGCGCACCGATTGCGGATCGACACCCGAAGGGATCGCCGCCTGCGTCGCGCGTGCTGCCGGTCTGGATATCGAGCGGATCGTCAGTTCCGATCTCCAGCGTGCGCGCCACGCCGCCGCCGCGATCGCCGACGCCGGCAGGATCTGGCCCGCTGTCGACCCGCGCTGGCGCGAACTCGATTTCGGGGCCTGGGACGGGTTGGCGCCGGACGAGGTCGAGTCCGGCGCGATGCTGCGCTTCTGGGAAGACCCCGACGCCAATCCGCCGCCCGGCGGCGAGCGCTGGTCGGAGCTGGTCGCGCGCGTCTCCGCCGCGATTGCCGAACTCGAACCCGCGCCCACGCTGGTCGTTACCCATGGCGGCGCGATCCGCGCGGCGCTGCATCTGCTGTGCGGCTTCGGCCAGCACAAGCTCTGGGCCTTCGACCTGCCCTATGCGGCTTTGGTCTCGCTGCGCGTATGGCCAGGCGAGAAGCCGAGCGCCCAGATTTCCGGGCTCGTCACATGAAGGGCCTGATCGTCGCGATCCAGTTCCTGACTCGACTCCCGACTCCACGCCTGCCGGTGAGCGGCGCCGAGTTCGCCGCGTCGATGCGCTGGTTCCCGGCGGTCGGCCTGATCATCGGTGCCCTCGTCGCGGGCGGATGCTGGCTCGGCGCCGCGATCGATCCCTGGAGCGGTGCGCTCGCCGGGCTGGTGCTGTGGGTAGCGGTCACCGGCGCGCTGCATCTCGACGGACTCGGCGACATCGCCGATGCGGCGGGCGCCGCGCACAAGGACCGAGACCGCGTCCTTGCGGTGCTCTCCGATCCGCATATCGGCAGCTTCGGCGCGGTGGCGATCGGCGTGCAGCTCATCGCCAAGCTGATACTGCTTCACGCCCTGGTCGCGACGAGTGCCTGGCTGGCCATCGTGCTGATCCCCTTTGCTGCGCGCATCGCCCCGCTGTTCTGGACGCGCTGGCTGCCCGACCTCCATGCCGGCCTCGCCTCGCGCTTCCGCGACGCGGTGCGCCCGCTCGACCTGGCGATCTGGAGCGTGGCGCTGCTTGCCGCCTGCTGGTTCTCGCCGAGCCTGATCGCCGCGCCCCTGCTGTGGTTCGGCTGGGCGGCCTGGCTGTGGCGCAAGCTTGGCGGCATATCGGGCGACGGCCACGGCGCCGGGATCGAGCTGACCGAGACCGGTCTGCTGCTCGCCGCGCTGCTGCTGGTCCGCTTCGCATGAGCGCCAGCTGGACCTGGCACGGCGGCGGCATGGAAGCCGCCCGCACGCATTTCGGCGGCGAGGACTGGATCGATCTTTCGACCGGCATCAACCCCCACCCCTGGCCCGGCACCAACGCCCTGGCCATCGACTGGCAGCGCCTGCCGGAGCGGCATGAACTGGCCGGACTCGAGGCCGCCGCCGCCGACTATTTCGAGGTCGACCCGCGCCATGTCTGCGCGGTGCCCGGCACCGAAATCGGGCTGCGGCTCGCGGGTGGCCTTGTCGGCGGCAGCGCGCACTATGTCGCGCCGACCTATCGCACCCATGGCGAGATGATCGCCGGCGCAATCCGGATGACACTCGACGCGGCCGGTGCCGGCACGGTGATCCTCGCCAACCCCAACAATCCCGACGGCCGCGCCCTTTCGTCCGCGCAGCTTCGCGGCCTGCTCGACCGTCGCGATCCCGGCGCCTGGCTGCTGCTCGACGAAGCCTTTGCCGATGTCGATCCCGCGCTGAGCCTGGCGGGTGCGATCGACGATGCCCGGCCGCTGATGATCTTCCGCTCCTTCGGCAAGTTCTTCGGGCTGGCCGGCGTACGGCTCGGCTTCGTCCTCGGCCCCAGCCCGATGCTCGACGCGATCCGCGCGGCTCTTGGCGCCTGGCCGGTCTCCGCTGCCGCGATCGCGATCGGCACCGCGGCCTATCGCGATCGCTCCTGGACCGAGGCCATGCGCGCTCGGCTTAGGAATGACGCCGCCGCGCTCGACGCCGTGCTTGCCGCTGCCGGACACGCCGCGATCGGCGCCTGCCCGCTCTTCCGCCTGATCGAAGTGCCGAGCGGCATTGCGCTGTTCGAGCAGCTCGCCCGCCACGCCATCCTGACCCGCCCCTTCGCCGAGCAGCCCCGCTGGCTGCGCATCGGCCTGCCCTCGACGGGCGAAGCACTCGCCCGGCTCGAAACGGCGCTTCGTGGCTGAGCCGGTCGCCCTCGCCGCGCTCGCGCTCGACGCCACGCTGGGCTGGCCCGGCAAGCTCTACCGCCGGATCGGCCATCCCGTCGGCCTGTTCGCGGCGATCATCGGCACCTGCGAGAAGCTCTGGAACCGCCGCGAGCGCGGCTTCGCAGCGCGGCGCACACTCGGTGTCCTGACGGTCCTGCTGCTCGTCATCCTGATCGGTGGCACCGCCTGGCTCATCCAGAGCCTGCTGCTGCACCATCTCGGCACCTGGGGCTGGCTCGCCGTCGCACTGCTCGCCTGGCCGGCCCTCGCCCAACGCAGCCTGTTCGACCATGTCCGCCCGGTCGCCCGGGCACTGGCCCCCGGCAACCTGCCCGAAGCCCGCCGCGAAGTCGGCAAGATCGTCGGCCGCGACACGGAACAGCTCGACGCGCCCGGCATCGCCCGTGCCGCGATCGAAAGCCTGGCCGAGAGTTTCTGCGACGGCGTGGTCGCTCCCGCCTTCTGGCTGCTACTGCTCGGCCTGCCCGGGGTGTGGACCTACAAGGCGATCAACACCGCGGACTCGATGATCGGCCACCGCGAGGAGCGCTGGCGCGCATTCGGCTGGGCGGCGGCGCGCAGCGACGACCTGCTCAACCTGATCCCCGCCCGCCTTTCCGGCCTGCTGCTCTGCCTCGCCGCGCCGGGGGGCTGGCGGACATTGCTACGCGACTCGCACAAACATGCCTCGCCCAATGCCGGCTGGCCCGAGGCGGCGATGGCGGGCGCCCTGGGGCTGCGCCTGGCCGGCCCGATCGCCTATGACGGCGCGGTGCAGAACAAACCCTGGATCGGCGACGGCCGCAGCGACGCGAACGCAGGCGACATCGCCCGCGCGCTGCACCTCTATGTCCGCGCCTGCCTGCTGCTCTGGATCATCGCGGGAGTTGTCGCATGGGCGCGCTGATGCTGCAGGGCACCGGCTCCGATGTCGGCAAGTCGGTGCTGGTCGCCGGGCTCTGCCGCGCCTTCGCCAATCGCGGGCTCACCGTACGCCCGTTCAAGCCGCAGAACATGTCGAACAACGCCGCGGTGACCAGCGATGGCGGCGAGATCGGCCGCGCCCAGGCGCTCCAGGCCATCGCCTGCCGAGTCCCGCCGCATACCGACATGAACCCGGTGCTGCTCAAGCCCCAGGCCGATCGCACCTCGCAGCTGATCGTGCACGGCAAGGTGCGCGGTACGCTCGGTTCGGGCAACTTCCGTCAGGCGCGCGGCAGCCTGATCGGCGAGGTGCTGGAGAGCTATCAGCGCCTGCGCGGGCAATGCGACCTGGTCGTGGTCGAAGGCGCCGGCTCCCCGGCGGAGATCAACCTGCGCGCCGGCGACATTGCGAATATGGGCTTTGCCCGCGCCGCCAATGTGCCGGTGGTGCTGGTGGGTGACATCGATCGCGGCGGCGTGATCGCGGCGATCGTCGGCACCCGCGCGGTGATCGAGCCCGAGGATGCGGAGATGATCCGCGGCTTCCTGATCAACAAGTTCCGCGGCGACCCCGCGCTGTTCGAGGATGGCTATCGCGCGATCGAGCAGCGCGCCGGCTGGCGCGGCTTCGGGGTGATCCCCTGGCTGCCCGCCACCGTCCGCCTGCCGAGCGAGGACGCCGTCATTCTCGATCGCACCGCCTCGCGCGGGGAAGGGCGCAAGCTGGTCGCGTGCCCGATCCTGCCGCGCATCGCCAATTTCGACGACCTCGATCCGTTGCAGCTCGAGCCCGGCGTCGAACTGGTCATGATCCCGCCCGGCACGCCGATCCCGGGAGACGCCGCGCTGGTCGTGCTGCCCGGCTCCAAGGCGACGGTCGCCGACCTCGCCTTCCTGCGCTCCCAAGGCTGGGACGTCGACATCCTGGCGCATCATCGCCGCGGCGGCGCGGTGCTCGGCCTGTGCGGCGGCTACCAGATGCTCGGCCGCACGGTTGCCGATCCGCTGGGAATCGAGGGGCCGTCGGGCGAAGTCGCCGGTCTCGGCCTGCTCGATGTCGAGACCAGCCTCGCCCCCGCCAAGATACTGCGCCATGCCAGCGGCACCGCGCTCGGCGCGCCGGTGACCGGCTACGAGATGCATATGGGCGAAACGACCGGCCCGGACACTGCCCGTCCCTTCGCCGATCTCGACGGGCTCGGCCCCGAAGGCGCGGTCAGCCGCGACGCTTCGGTGATGGGCAGCTATCTCCATGGCCTGCTCGCCACGCCCGAGATGCGCACCGCCCTGCTCGCCCGGATCGGCGTGGCCGGCGCGGGGCGCGACTATCACGCCGATGTCGATGCCGCGCTCGACGAGATCGCCGGCGAACTCGAGCGCCACGCCGATGTCGACGCGCTGCTCCAGCTTGCCCGGGAGGCCCGATGACAAAGCTGTTCGTTCTCGGCGGCGCCCGCTCGGGCAAGAGCCGCTACGCCCAGCAGCGCGCCGAGGCGCTCGCCGGCCGCCATGTCTTCATTGCCACCGCCGAGGCATGGGATGAGGAAATGGCCGATCGCATCGCCCGCCACCGCGCGGACCGTGACGCCCGCTGGCAGACGGTGGATGCTCCGCGCGACCTCGTCGCCGCGCTTGATGCGGCGAGCGGCACCAGCGCGGTGGTGCTGGTCGATTGCCTGACGCTCTGGGCCAGCAACCTGCTGCTCTCCGATGCCGATATGGATGCCGCCACCGTAGCGCTGGCCGAAGCCATCGCCCGATTCGACGGAGCGCTGATCCTCGTCGCCAACGAAGTCGGCCTCGGCATCGTCCCCGACAATGCACTGGCCCGCCGTTTCCGCGACGCCGCCGGGCGGATCAACCAGGCCGTGGCGGCGATCGCCGGCGAAGTGATGCTGGTGGTCGCCGGCCTGCCGATGCGCGTCAAGTAACTCTTTCGGAGTGCTGGAGCGCTCCGGGGCGGCGTGATATTCCAGAGATGCTGCTTGGGGAGTTCAACATGGCGTCGCCGATCAAGATCCTGCTCCAGACCACGATCCCGCCGGTCGAGGATGACTGGAACATCCGCCGCTTCTCGATGCTCCACGCGCATCTTGCCGGCCTGACCGGCGAGGACGGCGCGCCGCTGTTCGAGGTGACCGCGCGCGATCGCACGCCCCCCGGCACGCCCGACCCGGTGCTCTCGACGCTCGACGATTCCGATTTCGACCAGCTCTGGCTGTTCGCGGTCGATACCGGTGACGGGCTGGCCGAGGAGGATTGCGCCGCGATCAGCCGCTTCCGCGAAAAGGGTCGCGGCCTGATGGTGACGCGTGACCATATGGACCTGGGCTGCTCGGTCTGCTCGCTCGGCGGCGTCGGCGCCGCGCACTACTTCCATTCGCACCATCTCGACCCCGACGAAGCCCGCCGGGTGATCGATGATCGCGAGACCAGCTACATCCTGTGGCCCAACTATCATTCGGGCGCGAACGGCGATTTCCAGGAGATCGCGATCCTCGGCGATGCCCATCCGGTGCTGCGCGACGATGACGCCCCCGGCGGCCTGATCCGCTACCTGCCCTCGCACCCGCATGAAGGCGCCGTCGGCGCGCCCGCGGACGATCCTTCGGCCCGCGTCGTCGCGATCAGCACCAGCAAGGTCAGCGGCAACGCATTCAACATCGCCGTCGCCTTCGAGCCTTCGGATCAGGGCGGCCCCGCCTGGGCGGAATCGACCTTCCATCATTTCGCCGATTACAATTGGGATCCCGCCAAGGGCTGCCCGACCTTCGTCAGCGAGGCGCCCGGCAATGCGCTGGCCGCATCGCAGGAAGCCCAGGCGTCGGTCCGCAACTATGTGCGCAACCTGGCGCTCTGGTTGGCGGGCCAGCTGCCGATCGACGAGCGCGCCCAGCAGCTCGACCGTGAGCTCGACGAAGCACTCGAGGAAAGCTTCCCCGCAAGCGACTCCCCCGCGATCTACTGATCCGCGGTTCTGCCCGGCGGCGCGACCGCGACCAGGAACGCAACCGCGCTGCCGATGCAGAGCTGGAACGGGAAGGCAAGATGCGCCAGCGCCCCGGGCAGGCCGATCGTGCCCGCGATCTTTGGCTGGAGCAGCAGCACCACGAAGAAGCCGGCGATCAGCGCGGCGATCACCGATTCGGTAGTCCCACGCGGCGTGAAGATCGCGGTCATGTAGACGCCGATCAGCCCGGCATAGGCGAACACCATCACCGACAGCGCGAATTCGAGCAGCCCGAGCTGGGCATAATGCTGCCAGTAGAAGGACAGCACCGCGACGATCAGCATCGCCACGCCGATCACGCCCATGCCGGCGCGCCCGGCCTGGACATAATGATGCTCGGACACTTCGCTCCGCCCCGCGCGCCACGGCCGGTAGAAGTCCTCGATCAGCACCGACGACATCGCGTTGAGCGCCGAGTTGGTCGTCGCCACCGCCGCGGCGATGATCCCGGCGGTCACCAGCCCCCGCAGGCCGGGCGGCAGCTGGGTGAGGATGTAGTGCATGAAGATGCTGATCTTCTCGCCGCCAAAGGCAAGGCTCGCGCCCGCCGTCGCACCGCCCATCAGCTCGGGCCGGTCGTAGAAGACATGGAGCAGCAGCCCGATCGTGATGAACAGCGCCACCACCGGCACCGTCGCGATCACCGACCAGTACAGGCTGCGCGCACCGGTCTTCGCGTCCTTGCAGGCGAGCAGGCGCTGGGTGGTGTCCTGGTCGAGCCCAGAGGACGCGATGTAGAGCAGCGCGATGCCGGTCACGATCGCGAGCAGCGAGAAGGGCTTGGACAAGTCGGTGGTCAGGTCGAACAGCCGCAGCTTGTTGGCGCCGTCGGGCGCATGGGCGAGGCCCTGGAGGATCTCGGCATTGGTCGCCGGGATGCCCGAACGCAGATAGACCAGCACCGCGATCGCGGATCCGACGAAGATCACGAACTGGATCAGGTCGATCCACAGCACCGACTTGAGCCCGCCGACAAAGGTCGAGAGGAAGGCTGCGGCGACAAGCAGGGTGGCGGCGATGAAGATGCCCTGCGCGCTCACCGTGCCGGTCATCACCATCGCGATGGCAATGGCGGCAAGGTAGATGCGCGCGCCGCCCGCCAGCACCCGGCCGAACAGGAACATGCCCCCCGCCCAGCGCGTCGCCAGCGGCCCGAAGCGCTGGCCGAGCAGCTCGTACACCGTCGTCACCCGCGCCGCGTAGAAGCGCGGGATCAGCACATGGGCGACGAAGATCGCGCCGATCAGCCCGCCCAGATTGGTGCCGAGATAGGTGAAGTCGCCATGGTAGCCGAAATCCGGCGCGCCGAGGAATGTCGCGGCGGATTGCGTGGCGGAAAGCACCGAGATCGCAGCCAGCCAGGCGGGGACGTTGCCGCCGGCGAGGAAATACTCCTTCGCCGTGCCGGTATGGCGCGGCGTGAACAGCCAGCCCCCCGCGATCAGCACCGTCAGGTAAAGGAGGATGACGACCCAGTCGGTCAGGCTGAAAGGCAGGTGCATCGCGGTCCTCAGTACAGCAGGTAGCGCGCGCGCCGCGCCTTGAAGCGGTTCAGCTCGGCTTGCCAGCCGGCGGCGATCTTCCTCGGGTCCATGCCCGCCTTGATCTGGTCGAGCACCGCGCGGTTGCGCAGCAGCCGGTCGACCTTCTCGATCTGGAAGGTAGCGCCATAGAGCTTCCACAAGGCCGCAACCGCCTCGACGCCCAGCGCCGGCGCATCGACCCTATCGCGGTCAAGCAGCAATACCTCGACGCCCTGCACGCGCTGGCCGGCAAAGGGATAGAGCTTGTCGTTCGCCGGCACATAGGTGACCGGCAGGAACCGCACGCCGGCAATCGCCCGCGCATTCAGATAGGCTGCCAGCTCGGCCCCCTTGATCCAGGGGGCACCGAAGCGGAGGAACGGCGCCTCGCCCGGCCCCTTGATGTTGACGTTGGTGCCTTCGAGCAGCGCCGTGCCGGCATAGGCCGTGGCTTGCGTTATGCTGCGCAGGTTAGGCGAGGGGTTGATCCACAGCAGCCCGGTCTGGTCGTACCAGTCGGCGCGCTTCCAGCCGGTCATCCGAACCACGGTCAGCCTGGCGCCGATCCTGTCCTCCGCGTTGAACAGGGTCGCCAGCTCGCCCATCGTCATACCCGGCCGCATCGGCTCGCTATGCGCATTGGTGTAGTCCTCGCGCCCCGGTGTCGAGACCGGCCCCTGCACCGCCAGCCCGCCCAGCGGGTTCGGCCGGTCGAGTATGATCACTTCCACGCCGTTCGCCGCACAGGCCTGGAGGAAATATTTGGTGAGCGTCTGGAAGGTCCAGTAGCGCACGCCTGCATCCTGCAGGTCGATCACAACAGCGTCGAGCCCGGCAAGCTGCGCCGCGCTTGGCCGCTTCTCGGCATCGGTGCGGCCATAGAGGCTGACGATCTCCAGCCCGCTTGCCGCATCGCGCTTGTCGTCGATGTCCATGTCGTCGGTCAGCGCATTGATGCCGTGCTCGCCGCTGAACAGCTTGGCGACCACCATGCCCGGCACCGCCGCCTGCCCCTCGCTGCGCAGCACGTCGATCGTCCGCCGTCCCTCACGGTTGACGCTGATCGGATTGGCGAGGATCGCCACCCGCAGCTTGCCGCCATGCCGCGCGGCCGCTTCCCGCAGCTGCGCGAAGCCGGTCTGCTGCAACACATCGATCCCGGTACGCACCTGTGCCGCTGCCGGCATCGCCATCAGCAACGCCAGCAGGACTAGCAGCCGCCTCACTTCGCCGCATCCAGCGCCGTCAGCACGGCGGTGTGGATCGCCGGCCGCGCCTTGAAGATCTCGGCATTGTTGCGCGTCGGGTTCACCCGGTTGGTGAGCAGGATGATGAACGCATCGCGGTCCGGATCGATATAGATCGACGTGCCGGTAAAGCCGGTATGGATGATCGCGCGAGGCGAGCCCAGCGGCCCCGTGAATCCCTTCTCCGAAGGCATGTCCCAGCCCAGCGCGCGGCTGCTCCCGGCGGGCAGGCCCTGGGGCTGCATGAACAGCTTCACCGTCTCGGGCTTGAGCAATTGCCGCCCATGCCAGCGGCCGTAATTGAGATAGAGCTGCCCGATCCTGGCCAGGTCCACCGCGGTCGAGAACAGCCCGGCATGGCCCGCAACGCCGCCCATCACATAGGCATTCTCATCATGCACCTGCCCGCGCATCAGCCGGTGACGGAACTTGTCGTCCTGCTCGGTCGGCACGATCCGGGACATAAGCTTCGGCGACGGGTTGAACCCCGTGTCCTTCATGCCGAGCGGCCCGAACAGCTCCTGCTTCAGGAACCTGTCCAGCGGCTGCCCGGCGATACGCTCGACGATCTCGCCGACCAGGATCAGGTTGAAGTCCTGATAGACATAGACCGTCCCCGGCGGGCTGCCGACCGGCATGGTATGGATCTGGCGCAGGATGCCGGCGCGGTCGCTGGCATTGCCCCACAGCACCCGAGCGGGTGCCTTGAACCCCGAGCTGTGGCTGAGCAGATGCCGCACGGTGATCGCCTCGTGCCCCGGCGTGCCGGCGAATTCGGGGAGGTAGCGCTGCACCGGCGCATCGAGATCGAGCCGCCCGCGATCGTAGAGCAGCGCCGCCGCGCTGGTCGTCGCCACCACCTTGGTGAGCGACGCCAGGTCGAAGATCGCATTGCGGGGCATCGCCGGCGCACCCGCTTCGCTGTCGATATGGCCGAACGCCTTCACGGCCAGCAGCTTGCCATGCTGACCGACCGCGAGGACCGCACCGGGAAACGCCTTGCCGACCCAGGCATCGACTTCGGCAAAGGCAGGGGCCAGCTGCACATGGCGCGCGGCGGCATGGGAAGCGGGGGACGGCGCGGGATTGGCCGCACCGGGCAGGAGCAGCGCGCCGGCGGCCAGCAGCGGCCAGTATCGTCCCGTCGCGGCCATCTTCTTCTCCCCAGCGTCCCGCATTTCGCGGCAGCATGGGGTGGGTGCGGGCACGGGGTCAAGGAACCGCGCCTTGCCCGCCTATAACCAGCGGGCAAGGCGCCAGTGCATCACTGCGCGGCTTCGTCCGCGTCGATCACGCCATTCTTGTTGGCATCGGCCCGGTCGAACTTGGCGAGGTCCTCGGCCGCCAGCTCGTCGGCGCTGACACTGCCGTCGCCATTGGTGTCGAGCCGCTTGAAGCGACGATCGACCTTGGCCTGGTCCATCGTCTCGCCGCGCTTCTCGGCTGCCTTGGTCATGAACGCCAGCAGCTCCGCCGGGCTCGCCTTGCCGTCGCCATTGGTGTCGAGGTTCTTGAACTTCTTGGCCGATGCCGCCTGCGCCTCGGCGCGGGTCTGGCCGGCCTTCTGCGCCAGCGCCTGGCCCGAGATCAGCAGCGCACCCATGGTAATCGCGATCTTCAACGTCTTCATGTCCAACTCTCCTTGGTTTTTCTTCTCGATCAGAACCGGAACCCGGCGCTCGCGCGTGCGGTCACGCCCGATCCGCCGCTACCCGTCTCCCCGCGCACGCCCATGCCCAGGACGAAGCGGCCGACATTGGTGGAAGCATCGATCCGCCCGGTCACCACCGTGCGGCCGAACTGCGTCCCGCTCGCCTCGAAACCATTGCCGGTATCGACGAACTTGAACAGCCGCCGCGCTTCCGGATCGCCCAGATAGGAGCGCCCGCCCAGGTCGCCGCTCAGCGTCACGCCGTTGATCGTCGCGGTGCCGCGCACGCCGTAATTGGCCAGCGTCGTGGTGCTGCGCGCCTTGCCGGCGACCAGCGCCGCGGCGCCGCCCCATTCCTGTACCCGGTCGAAGCTCGCCGAGCTCACGCTGGCGCCGACATAGGGGCCGACGCGCGCGCCCTTGCCCATCGGCGCCATCCAGGCGAGCTCGCCGAAGCTGGTATAGCTATGGCCATCGCCGTCCGAGGTGAGGTGATTGGCAAGCCCGCCGAACGCGATCCGGCGATCGGTCGAGAAGGTATGCGCCGAATAGCCCGCGCCGCCCGCGATGCGCAGCCCACCCCAGCTATAGCCGAAATAGGCAAAGGCCGAATTGCTCACCAGCTGGCCGTCGCTCGCCCGCGCATCGAGGCTGATGTCGTTCTTCGCATAGCGATAGGAGAAGCCGTAGCGCAGCGTAGCGCCGGTCACTTCGATGCCACCCGAGATCACCTGGCGATCCGACTCGATGCCCGCCAGGCCATCGCGTGCACGCGCCTTGAGCTGGCCGAGGTCGCCCGCGATCCAGGCGGTCTTCTTCTGCCCGCGCGGCCCGTCGATCCGCCCGATCAGCTCGCGCGCGGTGTCATGCCCGTCGCGCCCGGCGACCGTCATGCCGGCCGCGAACACTTCGCCCGAAAGCTGGTCGAACGCATTCCGCGCATCACCGGCGTTGAGCCCGATCACCGCGTCGAACACCTCGCCCGAGCTCCGCGCGCCGACCGCGGCGGCAACCGCGACCTGGTTCGGCGTCTGCGCCACCGCGCCCAGGCTCACATCGTTGCGCAGCAGCCGCAGCTGCACGCTCGCCGCGCTGTAGACCAGCGACGGCGTCAGGAAGGCGAGATCGGTGATGACGCTGCCGAACGTACCGGTCACGCTCGATCCGGACAGGATAGTGTAGGTGGTGAGCGGCAGGAAGTTGGTCGCCCCGCCGGTCAGCACCGAGACCGAGCCGCCATTGATCGTCACCGCGCCCGTCGCGATGATCTGGTCCGAGATGCCGGTCGGCGACACTTCGACCTGATAGGTCGATCCCGCCGCGAAGGTCAGGCTGCCCGCCACGTTGAGCGTGCCGATCGAATTGCCCGGCGCCACCGTGCCGGTGACGCTCAGCGATCCGGTCCTGCCCGATCCGCCCAGCCGCCCGTTCGCACCGATCGTCAGCGTGCCCGCCAGCGAGCCGTTCACCACCAGCAGGCCCTCGTTGATCGTAGTCGAGCCGGTGTAGGTGCTGGCGCCGTTCAGCGTCAGCGTGCCGGCACCCGACTTGACCAGCCGGCCGGTTCCCGAGAGCACGCCCGAATAGCTCGAGCTGTTCACGCTGTTCACGGTCAGCACCGCGCTGCCGAGCGCGATGTTGCCGTCACCGGCCAGCCCGCCCACGGTCGTCGCGAAGTTGGCCAGGTTGACCGCGCCCGGCGCCGTCACGGTCAGCACGCCGCTGCCGAATGGGTTGGCGATGCCGGCGGCCAGCGTGCCGCCGGTCACGGTCGTGCCGCCGGAGTAAGTGTTGGCGGCGCCAAGCGTCAGCGTGCCGGTCCCTGTCTTCACCAGGCTGCCGGTGCCGCTGATCACGCCGGTGAAGCTGCTGTTCGTGGTGCCGCCGGCGCTCAGCGATCCGCTGCCGAGCAGCACGCGTCCCGCGCCGCTCAGCGTCCCCGCAGCTACAGTACCGCCATTGACGTCGAGCGTCGCGCCGCTCGCCACGCTCAACGCACCGCCGCCGGCGATCGAGCCGCCATCCAGCCGCAGCGTGCCCGCCGAGACATTGGTGGCGCCGGTATAGCTGTTCGCTCCCGCCAGCGTGAACACGCCGCTGCCCGCCTTGGTCAGCCCGCCGCTGCCGCTGATCGTCCCGGCATAGCGCGTGTCGGTGTTGCCGCCGCCGGTGGTCAGGCTCCCGCCCGAAAGCGTCACGCTGCCTGTACCCGCAAGGCCGGCAATGGTCTGCGAGGCAGCAAGGTCGAGCGTTGCGCCTGTCGCAATGGTCACGCTGGTGCCCGTCGGCAACGCCCCGCCCACCCCGGCACGAAGGATACCGCCCGCAACAATCGTCGCGCCGGCATAGCTGTTGACGCCGGACAGGATCAGCGTGCCCGTATCGAGCTTGTTGATCCCGCCATTGCCGCCGATCCCGGCGCTGATCGTCGCGGCCACGCCCGGATCGACACGGATATTGGTCTGGGCATCAGCCAGGCTCAGCGTCCCGGTGCCCGCCGCGATCACATAGCCGCCGGTCATGAACTGCATGCCGGTGACGCTGATCGCGCCGTCGACCGTGACGGTACCCGCCGGCCCCTGGAACACGGCGAAGCGCCCGCCCCAGCTGTCGTTCACCGCGCCATTGGCATCGGTCCAGTTGGTTCGGGCACTGGTCCAGCTTCCTGAGCCACCGCCGACCGCGCCATTCGCGCTGGTGCCGGCACCGTCCCAGAACTGAATCTCGGGGACGATATTGTCATAGACCAGGTTGATCTGGTTCCCGACCGAGGTCTGCAGGTTGATGTGCGGGACATTGGAACCCGCCGGCAGCGCGCCGATAGCCAGGCCATTGTCGGTGAGCGCGCCCGTATAGTCGATCAGGCGATAGACGCCGACGCCGAAGCCGCCGAGATCGGTAACGTTGAGCGTGCCGTCCAGGGTCAGGTCACCATTGACCTGGATCCGGTCGCTCACGCCCGCCACGTTCGGCGCACCCAGGCCCATGTCGAGCACGGAGCCGGCGGAAAGCACCAATCCACCGGTGGTCAGCGTCCCCGCCCCGGCGCCACCTGCCGCGAGATGCGCGCCGTCGGCGATCGTGACCACGCCGCCCGCGCTGCCCGATCCGCTCAGCGTCGCGCCGCTCGCGACATTCACCGCGCCCGCGACGCTGCCATCGAGCTGCAGCGTGCCCGCATTCACCTCGGTCGCGCCGAGATAGGCATTGGCGCCGCCCAGAGTCAGCGTGCCGGTACCCGTCTTGGTCAGCCCGCCGGAACCGCTCGCCACACCGCCGAAGCTGTCATTGGCGTTGAGCCCGCCGGTGGTGAGGTTCGCGCCGAGCAGCACGCCGCCGGCGCCGTTGAGCCCGCCGATGCTCTGGTCCGCACGGATATCCAGCGTCGCGCCTGCGGCGACATTGACGTTGCTGGTCATCGGCAAGGCCCCGCCGTTCAGCGCGACCAGTGTGCCACCCAGCACATTGGTCGCGCCGGCATAGCCGTTGGTCCCGGACAGGATCAGCGTGCCGGCATCATTCTTCACCAGCCCGCCGCTGCCGCCGATGCCGGCGCTGATCGTCGCGGTCACGCCCGGATCGACGCGGATATTGGTCAACGGGCTGTCGGCGCTCAGCGTGCCCGTGCCGGCGGCGATCTCATAGCCATCGGTCATGAACTGCGCGCCGGTGAACAGGATTGCGTCGTCCACCGTCACCGTGCCGGCGGTGCCGCCGAACACGCCGAATGCACCGGACCAGGCGCTGTTGTTGGTCGCCGCCGCGTCGGTCCAGTTGGGGAAGCTGTTGGTCCAGCTGCCGCTGCCGCCCTGTGCGATGCCGTCGCCCGAATTGTCGGTGCCATCCCAGAACTGGATCGTGGTCGCCGCCGGCGTGCCGTAGATCAGGTTCACCTGGGTCGCGACCGATGTCTGGACGGTCATCAGGCTGCCATTGGCGCCGGCCGGCACCCCGCCGATCACCAGGCCGTTGTCGGTCAACGCGCCGGTATAGTTGATCAGCCGATAGACCCCCTCGCCGAACCCGCCGACATCGGCCACGTTGAGCGTGCCGTCGAGGATCAGGTCGCCATTCACCTGGATACGGTCGCCGGTGCCGGGCGCGGCGAGATCATAGTTGAGCACCGAGCCTGCCGAAAGGACCAGCCCGCCGCTGGTCAGCGTCCCAACCCCGCCGCTGCCGGGCGCCAGGATCGCACCGGATGCGTCAAGCACCCCGTTGATCCGGCCTGCCCCGGAAAGGCTGGTGCCCGCCGCCATCGTCACATTGCCCGACCAGCGGCCGGATAGCGCCACGCCGCCGCCGTTGATCGCCAGCACGCCGCTCGCCGTATTCTGGCCCGACAGCGTCAGCGTGCCACCGCCGACCTTGGTCAGCCCACCAAGCTGGCTGACCACGCCGGAGAAGCTGGTGTCGCCGCCGAGCCCGCCGGTGATGAGCGTAGCGCCGCTGGCGCTGCCAGTGTTGACGAAGCCGTCCCCCGAAAGGTTGCCGATCGTCTGGTTGTACCCGATCTGGGTGTTGCTTCCCGAGCTGTTCACGCCATTCAGGTCGAGCGTGCTGGTGCCGGTGACGATCACCGCCGAATTCGCCGAGAAGGCGTTGTCGAGCAGGCCGCTGCGCAACATGCCGCCACCGCTGATGATGGTGTCGCCGGAATAGTTGTTGGCAGTGGTCAGCGTCAGGTTGCCGGTGTTGACGAGCTGGAGCCCGCCGGTGCCGCTGATCGCGCCGAAGCTCTGCAGGTTGCGGGTGCGGTTCAGGATCAGCGTGCCGTTGTTGACGATCGCGCTGCGGACCTCGCCGCCGGTCGTGGCGTCGAAATCGTCGAGCCGCAGGGTCGCGCCCGCTGCGATCGTCGTGCCGAAGCGCGGCGTCTGGGTGTTGATGATGCCCCAGGTGCCGCCCTGCACATTGAGCGTGTCGAAGCCGGTGGTGGAAACCAGCGTCTGCGATCCCGTGCCGGTCAGGTTCAGTATGTCGTTGGAATTGGTGTTGGTGGTCGCCGCGATGGTGCCGTTGATCGTCGCGCCGGTCTCGATCGTCAGCGTGTTGACCGTGCCCGCGATCGGCGAACCGCCGAAATTCACCGCATAGCCATTCGCGTTGGTGCCGGTGCCGGCACTGGTGGTGCTACCCGCAGCCAGCGTCACGCTGTTCAGATAGCTGTTGTTGACGACCAGGCCGGTGGTCGAGCTGACCGAATAGCCCAGGTTGATCCGGATCGCCTCGTTGGTCCCGCTGCCACCGCCGGAGCTGGCGATCGTCCCGCGGTTGACGATCGCGGTATTGCCCGTGCCGATGATCCCGTACAGGCCGGTGATCACGCCGCCGGCCTGGTTGGTAACGTCCAGCGTGCCGGCATTGTGACCGCGTACCGCTTCTCCCTGGGTCGCCGCGGCACCGTTTCCGGTGATCGTCCCCGAATTGGTCAGGATCAGCGCACCGGTGCTGACGATGCCCTGCGATCCGGTGATCGAGCCCCCGGCGCGGTTGACGACGTTGAGCGTGACGCGCGTGGCGGCAAGATCGATGCCCCGCCCCTGCACAGTCACCGCGCCATTATAGTCGATCCCGGTGCTCAGGATCGTGCCGCTGTTGTCGATGGTGACGGTGCCGGCGCTGTACCCGGCCGTGGTCTCGGAAAAGCGGATCGCGCTGTTGCCCGATCGGATCGTGCCGCGGTTGGTGATCAGGGTGGTGCGATCGGCAAAATCGCCGCTGCTGCTGATCCCGCGGCCGTTGCTGTTGGTCGAGGTCGCACCGGTTTCGAGCGTGCCGTCATTGGTGATCACCACGCCGGTGCCGGTGCTGGTGCCGTTGACGCTGATCGCCTGGTTGCCGGTAGGCGTCGCGATCGAGCCGGTGGATGTCACCGTCACCGTGCCGGCACCGCTCACATTCACGCCGGTGGTGCGCACCGTCGAGACCGTGGTCTGGGCATAGGCCGTGCCGGGCAGCGCCACGAAGCAGGCGGAAAGCAGCAGGCGGGTGCGCAGGCTGCGCGCGCGGATCGTTCTAGTCATGAGTCATCCCCCCATCGCGGCGCGTGCCGCATGGCCAAGTCCGGCGCGGAGCCGGGTTTCGCGATTTCTGGTGGGGCATGCGCGCGGCAGCGGCCGCGTCCCTACGGCCCCTCGTTGCGTGCGCTTATCTTCGCATCCGCATCCGGCATCTCTCCCTGGCAGCGTCCGGCTTGCCCGTGCATGCGGGTGCCGCTTTTGTCCTCAGGGATAAGGCCAGACCTTCAATCCGGAGTCAATAGAATGGTTAGTCCAGATTTGGCATATTGGTTCGTATACCAGTAAACAGACCAGTACGGCCGACTTGCATGCGAAAACGCGCGCCGCGGCTGGTGCCGGGCGCGCGCTGGAGTAGCGGTATCGAAAGGAGTCCGGTCGTTCAGCTCAGCTGGGCGCTGATCAGGAAGCGGTTGCGGCTTGCCTCGGCCTTGCGGCGCAGCTCCATGATCTCGCGTTCTTCCGATGCCTTGAGCATCGCCTCGAGCAGCCGGCTGAAATGCTTGCGCATCGCCGTGCGCGCCGCAACCGAGTCGCGGTTCTTCAGCGCTTCGAGCACTGCGGCATGCTCGTCATGCCGGCTGTCCTCGTCCTTGCTGCACACCGAGGCGTGGAGCGCGCAAATCTCCGGGATCTCGGTGCGCATCCGCCACAGGGTGGTGATCACGAACATGATCGCCTGGTTGCCCGATGCCCCGGCAATGGCGAGGTGGAAGGCGCGGTCCGCTTCGGTGGCGGCGGCGCTGCCCTCCTCGGCCTCGTCCATGGCGGCCACCAGCGATTCGAGCACCTGGAGCTGCTCGTCGCTGATCGTCGGCGCGGCGAGCGCGGCCGCCTCGGACTCGAACAGCGAACGCGCCTCGGTGAGCTCGAACGCGCTCACCACCGGCAGCTGGCCGACGCTCGGCTCGTTGCGATCGCAGACATAAACGCCCGAGCCGGTCTTGATCCGCACCAGCCCCTGGGCCTGGAGCGCGATCTCCGCCTCGCGGATCGTCACCCGGCTCACCCCCAGTCGCTCCGCCATCTCGCGCTCGCCGGGCAGCCGCGAGCCGGGAGGGAAAGTGCCCTCCGCGATCATCGCCGCGATGCGTTCGGCGATATCCTGGAAGAGACGGCGTTCGGCCATTGGGTCCTCGGGTAGCTTGGTCTGACGATCAGCAATGCCCCAGGCTGCGGGATTTTGGAATAGGCAATTGGTCCGCAGCCTGCTTCCGGTCCGCCTTAACGGAGACGAACGCGGAAGCTCAGGAAATATTGGGGGCCGTAATATTCCACGTTCCGGGTGCTGCCGACGACCGGCATATACTCGACGCGCGGCTCGTTGAAGATGTTCAGCGCCTGGAAGCGGATGTCCGCCTGCTTGTTGATCTTGTAGCTCATGTTCACGTCGAAGGTGTTGTTGCCCTCGACATAGCGCAGCTGGGTGTTGTCGCTGGTGAACGACTGATAATAGCGCGAGCGATAGCGATAGATGCCCTGCAGCGAGATCGGCCCGATCTCGTAGAATGCCTGGGCCGAGAAGACGTGCTTCGAATAGCCGCTCAGCCCCGCCGCCGAGATCAGCCCGGGGATCACGTCGCCGGTCGCGCTGTCGATGATATCCCCATAACGAATGTCCTGCGTCTTGTAGTTCGACCAGGCGTAATTGTAGCTCAGCTTAACGCCCAGCCCGTCGAGCGGATGCGGCAGCCAGCTGAACCGGTTCGACGCGGTGAACTCGACGCCGTACAGGTCGGACTTGTCCTTGCTGTTGGTCGTCTGGGTGACCGGCACCGCATAATCCTGGCCGCCGATCGTGAAATTCTCGTCGGTCGTGATCGGGATCTTCCCGCCGGTGAAGCGCTTGTAATAGGCGGTCGCGGCGAACAGCGTGTCCTTGTTGGCGTAGTATTCGTACGCGAGGTCGGCGTTCCACGACATCACCGGCTTCAGCCGCGGGCTGCCGGTGGCGATGATCGAGTTGATCGCATCGGTGACCGAGGTGAAGCCGTTGCCCACTTCCAGCGTGATGTTGCGGCCGGCACCCAGCGCGCTCGGCGCGGGGCGCGACATTGCCCGGTAGATGCCGGTGCGGATGCGCGACTTGGGGCTCAGGTCGAAGATCGCGTTGACGCTCGGCAGCCAGCGCATCGAGCCCGAGGTGATCCGGGTCGGGGTGAAGCTGCCATTGGCGCGCAGCGAGATGCTGCCGTCGCTGTTGTTGATCACGTCGAGGCCCGAGCGCAGGCCCTCCGCCGTCACCTGGGTATGCACCCCGCGCACGCCGAAATTGCCGCGCACCGCCAGGCCGCCGATATGGCCCGAATAGGTCGCCATCGCATAGCCGGCCCAGGTCTCCTCGGTGACGTCCGAATTGTCGACCGAGCGCAGGTCGCCGGTATTGCCGGGATCCTCGGTGCCCAGATAGTTGCGGAACTGGCAGAGCACGTCGAAGGTCGCATAGCTGCCGACGCTGGGGCTCGGCGCGTCGCCCAGGAAGCTGCGCTCCGGGAAGGGGGTGCGGCAGGCCAGGTTGACCGCGCGGTCCACCGCGAGGTCGTTCTGCTGGATGATCAGGTCGTTGCCATAGCCGAAGAAGCTCCGCTTGGCCCAGCGCCCGCCGATGTCGATCCGCTCGATGAAGCCGTCGAGCTTGTAGCTCGCGTCCAGCCGCGCCGAATGAATCTCGTCGTCGCGCCCGTCCTGTGATCGGGTCAGCTGCGCATCGTCGCTGAACGCCGTGTAGTCCGCCGGGTTGAAGCGCGAATCATAGGTGAAGACCGGCAGGAAGCTCTGCGTGAAGTCGACATGATAGGGGATGCGCTGGTTGTTGATCGCCGTGCGCACGCCGTAGATGTCGAGCGGATCGGTGCGCAGCCGCACGGTGCGCGTGATGTCGAGCCGCTTGGTGTGCGAATAGCCGTAATCGGCGCTCACCGTCAGCCGGTCGGTCGGCTTCCATTCGACATTGCCGCCAAAGCCCAGATACTTCTCGTCGCGCAGGAACAGGCCCGACAGCGTCTGCAGCGTCGCCGATCCGTCGGCCGAGAGCATCTGGTGGTTGTCGCCGATCACGACGTTGCGCAGATTGTAGCGCCCTTCCGCCGTGCCGAAGTCGTTGCGTGCCTCGCTATACTGGCGCCGCGAATATTGCAGGTCGAGATTGACGTCGATCGTCGGGCTCGGCTGCCACTGGACCGCGCCGAACACCGCGTTGCGCAGGTCCGAGGTGGTCATCTGGCGATAGAGGTACGAGTTGGACGCGTGGTAATAGGGCGTGCCCGAATTGCCCTGCTGGCGGGTCACTTCGGTGCAGTTGGTGGTCGAGACCACCGCCGCGTTGCAGGTGAACCAGGTCGAGCTGGTATAGAAGCGCTCGACCGGATCGTTCACGTCGTTGCGCTGATAGCCGATCGAGATGCCGATCTTGCCCAGGTCGCCCGCGTTGAACTGGTCGATATAGCTGATCGTCGCGCGGTAGCCGTAGGGGCTCTTGCCGCTGATCCGGTCCTGATAGGGATTGTAGTTGCCCTTGATCTCCGCCTGGATGTTGCGGCGCTTGTAGTCGAGCGGCTTGCGCGTCTCGAGCTCGATCAGACCGGCCACGCCGCCTTCGATCAGGTCGGCCTGCTGCGTCTTGTAGATCTTGATCGCGTTGAACAGCTCGGAGGGGAACTGGCCGAAATTCACCGCGCGGTCGCCCGAGCCGTTGGTCGCCTCGCGCTTGTTGAGCGTCGTCATGCTCAGGCCCGAGCCGAGACCGCGGATCGAGACTTCGGTGGGGCCGTAATTGGCGCGGTCGATCGAGGCACCGGTGATCGTCGCGATCACTTCGCCGACCGACTGGCCCGGCAGCTCGCCGATTTCCTTGGAGGAAACCGAATCCACGATCGCATCGGAATCGCGCTTGGACTGGATCGAGCTCTGGATCGTCTCGCGGATCGCGGTGACGATGATCTGGTCTTCCTGCTGCGTTTCCTGCGCCACTTCCGGCGCGGTCGCTTCGGCAGGAGCCCTGCCGGCGGGCGCCGGCTGCGTGTCCTGCGCCCAGGCAGGCGCCGCCGTCAGCGCCGCGGCGATCGACACGCCGGTCAGCAGGGCCGAGCGAGCGCGCATGCGCGCACGGATGGTGCCCAAAGCCATTCGAATCCTCCCCAATCTTCTTTTTATACCAATTCTAGGTACCACAGGTCCGAAGACTGTCAATGATATCTTGATACCAATTATCCAATCCGCTTAGTGCAATGCAGCAAAGCCACAGGGGAGGATTGGATGGCAACCGGACTAACCAGCAGCGGACCAGTACGGCTGATCGGCTTTGGCGAAGTGTTGACGCGGCTCGCGACCCAGGGTCGGGTACAGCTGCCCCAGGCGCAGAGCCTCGACGTGCATATCGGCGGGGCGGAGGCCAATGTCGCCGCCGCGCTCGCGGCGCTCGGCCACCGCACCGCGATGGTCTCGGCGCTCCCCCGGGGCGGCCTGGGCGACGGCGCCTGGCGCGCGCTCGCCGCCGCCGGCGTGGACCTGACCCGGAGCTTCCGCGCGCCGGGCCGCCAGGGCCTGTATTTCCTCAGCCCGGGCGGATCGTTGCGCGCCTCGGAGATCCTCTACGACCGCGCCGGCAGCGCCTTCGCGTCGCAGGACTGGTCCGCATTCGACTGGTCCGCGGCGTTCGAAGGCGCTGAATGGCTCCATGTCTCGGGCATCACCCCGGCGCTGGGTCCCGATCTCGCAGCCGCCACCGGCGCCGCGATGACGGCTGCCCGAGCCGCCGGCCTGCGCGTGTCGTTCGACGGCAACTACCGTGCGAACCTGTGGGCGAGCTGGGACAGCGATCCGCGCACGATCCTCACCGGGCTGGTCCGCCAGGCCGACCTGTTCTTCGCCAATCACCGCGACATGGCGCTGCTGCTCGACCATCCCTTCTCCGGCGATGGCGAAGCGCGACGGCGAGAGGCTGCACTGGCCGGGTTCACCGCTTTCCCCAACCTGAAGTGGATCGCCTCGACGGCTCGCCATGTCGAGACCAGCGACTGCCATCGCCTGGCCGCGCGCATCGACACGCCCGAGGCCGGCTTCCAGACCGCCGAAGTCGCGATGCCCGGCATCATCGACCGGATCGGCGGCGGCGACGCCTTTGCCGCCGGCGTGCTGCACGGCCTGGTCGAAGGTGCCTCGATCCCGCGCGCCGCCGAACTCGGCCTGGCCCTGGCCTGCCTCAAGCACAGCGTGCCGGGCGACATGGCGCTGTTCTCCCGCGCCGATGTGGAGGGCTTCTCCGGCGAAGGCGCCGACGTGAAGCGCTGAGGGCCGGCCCAAGCCATATCGTCATGCTGAACTTGTTCGACTCCCAAGGCTCCCCGGGCGATATTGCTGGTGGAGAATTGGACCCTGAAACAAGTTCAGGGTGACGATAGCTTGCAATGTAGGATTCCGCCTGCTTGGCTCACGCGGCCGGGCCACCACCCGGCCGCTCTTTCAATCTGCAGGAAAAATAGGATCGCGCGCCCGCAACAATGTTGCGAGATGCAACGCGTTACCGAGAAAACAGGGAAAATAGCGGCGGCAGAAACCCGCTCTTGGACTGTACTTCGTGTACTTTGCCGAGTGACGGCCGCGGCCAATGTTGGAACGCTAGAACCAGCCCCAGATCGGGTTCGCCGGATCGGCCAGCAGCTTCACCGTCAGCGCCGCCGAGAGCAGCACCAGCAGCGGCCGAACGCCGCGCCCGCCGAAGCGGATCGCCAGCCGCGCGCCGATCTGGTTGCCCGCCATGTTCGCCAGCGCCATCGCGATGCCCAGTCCCCAGAGCAGCTTGCCGCCGGCGATCATCGCCAGCAGCCCGGCCAGATTGGTCGACAGGTTGAGGAACTTGGTGTTGCCGATCGCCCGCACCAGCCCGAGCCCGGCCAATGCGACCAGCGCCGTGGTAAGGAACGATCCGGTGCCCGGCCCGAAGAACCCGTCGTAGAAGCCGATGCCGGTCACGATCAGCGTCAGCCCCTTCGGTCCCACCCGGGCATGCCGGTCCGCTTCGCTCATCTTCGGCGCGAGCAGGAAATAGAGCCCCATCAGGATCAGCAGCACGGGCACGAAGGCGGCAAGGAAGTGCGAGTCGATCAGCTGCAGCGTCACGGCCCCCGCCGCCGCGCCGACAAAGGCCCCCGCCGCGGGCAGCGCGAAGCGCCGGAAGTCGACATGGCCGGCCCGGGCATAGGTGAACAGCGCGGAGCCGGTGCCGCAGGCACTCGCCAGCTTGTTGGTCGCAATCGCCGAGACCGGCGGCACGCCCATGGCCATCAGCGCGGGCAAGGTGATCAGCCCGCCGCCGCCCGCCATCGCATCGACGGTGCCGGCAAGCAGCGCCATGGTGACGAGGAAAGCGAGGATGTCGGGGGTAAGGTGCATGCGGTCCCGTTAAGGCGATGCCGCAAAATAAAAAAGAAGGCGCGGCCGAGGGAGTCGGACCGCGCCTCCAGGGACGGAGTGGGTCAGGGCAGCAGCTGGCTGCTCAATTCGGGAACCGCGATCGCCAGGTCGTAGGCGACGATCTTGGCGAAGGCCTTGGCGCCGGCTTCGCCGACATGGGTATAGTCGAACTTCTCGACGATCCGGCCGCGCGGGCCGGTCTTCGGAAGCGTCGACGCGGGCGGCGATTCCGGCGCGGGGCGCGGGCGCAGCGTGGTGCCGGCCTTGCCTGCCGCCACTTCCTCGGGAAGCGGCTCGGCCATCGCCAGCTTCATCGATTCGACTGCGCCGAGCTGCTCGACCGCCTTCGCACTGTCGCGGTTCAGCTCGATCACCGGCGCCTTCATCTCGACGCCGATCTTGCGCACCGCATCGGCCCAGGCGGAAAGCGTGTTGTTGAGCTTGCCGCCCCGGAATTCGCGGCGCGACAGCGGGGTTACCAGCACCGGCACCGCGCCGGCGGCGCGGACGTCGAGCACCATCTGCCTGAGGTTCGACTGGAAGTCGGTGTTGAGGTCGGTCCAGCGCTCGGCCTTGGTCGACTGGTCGTTATGACCGAACTGGATCAGGACGTACTTCTTGGCATAGCCCGGAGCCGCAGCCTCGCCGAGCGCGATCTTCCACGAACCCTCGGCCTGGTAGCTGCGGGTCGAGCGCCCGCCCCGGCCCATGTTGAGGCAGGCGATGTTCGACTTCACATGATAGGCGCAGAAGGCAGATGCCCAGCCGCTGCCCGGCGCCATGGTGGAGTCGCCGACCAGGATGATCTTGTAGGCGGAGATCGGCGGCGCATCGGTCCGCTTCTCGCGCTTCTCGAGCGGAGGCTGGGCCTCCGAAGTCTGGGCGAAGGCCGCCCCCGGAACCGCCAGCAACGCTGCCAGCGTGATCGCCATTTTCAGCATGTGTAACCCTCCCAGTTGCGGCCTTCTGTCCCTCGATCAGGAGAAGGCGAGGCCGCCGTTGATGTCCATGTTGACGCCCGTCAGGAACGACGAGTCGTTCGAGGCGAGGAAGACAACCGCCGACGCCACTTCGTCCGGATGGCCCTCGCGGCGCAGCGGCGTGTTGCCGGCCACCGCCTTGCGGCCCTCGGGCTTGGAGAAGGTGTCGTGGAAGCTGGTGCCGATCAGGCCCGGGCACAGCGCGTTGACGCGGATGCCCTGCGGACCCAGTTCCTTGGCGAGGCCGCGGGTGAAGGTCATCAGCGCGCCCTTGGCAGTCGCGTAGATCGACGCGCCCGGCCCGCCGCCGTCCCGCCCGGCGAGCGACGACAGGTTCACGATCGCGCTGCCCTCGCCCAGGTGCGGCAGCACCGCCTTGGTGACGAGGAAGGCGGACTTGAGGTTGAGCTCCATGACATGGTCGAAGAACGCCTCGTCCATGTCGGCCAGCGTCTTGCGGGCGACCATGCCGCCGGCCACGTTGACCAGCACGTCGACGCGCTCGCCGAACGCCGCGGTGGTCTCCTCGACCAGCTTCGCCACTTCGGCCGGCTTGGTCACATCGGCCTGGATCAGGATCGCGGTGCCCCCCGCGGCCTCGATCTCGGCGACGGTCGCCTTGGCGGCGGCTTCGTCGCTGCGATAGTTGACCGCGACCTTGGCGCCCTGCGCCGCGAGCTGCAGCGAGACCGACTTGCCGATGTCACGCCCGCCGCCGGTTACGATGGCGACCTTGTCCTTCAATTTCATGCTGGATTCCGTTCTGGGGAGGTAGTGCCCTCGGCGCGCGGAAGCCCGCGACCGAGGAGCAGGATGGAGAGGAGCGCGAGCGGGACGATCGCCGCGGCCAGCGCGAAGATCGGCGCATAGCCCTGGGTGGTCATCACCGGCACGAGCCAGGTGGTGATGAGCGTGCCGGCCACGGCGGCGGTGCCGCTGATCCCGGCGAGCGAGCCCACCGCGCCGCCGGCGAAATAGTCGCCCGGCATGGTCTGGATGTTGTTGATCGCCACCTGGAAGCCGAACAGGATCACCGCGATCAGCAGCACCGCGCTGAGCGGCGTCGAGGCCTGGGCGGTAAGCAGCAGCGCCGGCAGCATGATGACGCAGCCGATGGCGATGGCGAGCTTGCGCGCCGACAGCGCGCTCCAGCCCCGCGCGATCAGCACGCCGGAGAACCAGCCGCCGCCCAGGCTGCCGAGCATCGCGCCGACAAACGGCACCCAGCCGAACATGCCGATCTGCTTCACATCGAAGCCGAAGGTCTCGGCCAGGTAGATCGGCAGCCAGGAGACGAACAGCCACCAGACAGGATCGAGGAAGAAGCGGCTGAGCAGGATCGCCCAGCTCTGGCGGTAGCGCAGCAGCTCGAGCATGCCCGGTGCGGGTGCCTCGGCTTCGGGCGCGTCGTTGGCGGCGGGGCGCGCGTTGATATGGGCGCGCTCCTCGTCGCTCAGCCAGGGATGGCGATCGGGATCGGCGCGGTAGACGAACAGCCAGGGGATCAGCCAGACAAAGCCGAGCACGCCGACCAGCACGAAGGTCGCCCGCCACCCGAACGCCCCGTAGAGCGCGGCAACAGCAGGCGCGGCGATGATCGCGCCGATCGCGGCACCGGCATTGAAGATGCCCTGCGCGAAGGCGCGCTCCTGCGGCGGGAACCACAGTGCATTGGCCTTGACCGCGCCCGGCCAGTTGCCCGCCTCGGCCACACCCAAAGTGACGCGCAGGCCGATCAGCATGCCCAGCGAGCGGACGAGTGCGTGTGCGCCGATCGACAGCGACCAGACCGCGATCGCGATGACGAAGCCGATGCGCGTGCCGATCCGGTCGAGCAGCTTGCCGAACAGCGACTGGCCGAACGCATAGGCGACCATGAACATGGTCACGAGCAGTGCATAATCCGCCTTGTCCGCGCCAATGTCCTTAGACACCGCCGGCCACATCACGGCGAGCGCGTTGCGATCGATATAGTTGATGACGGTGACCAGCCCGATCAGGCCGATCACGAGCCAGCGAAGCCCTTTGACCCTGGTCATCGGCTCAGTTTCCCTTGCCCGCATCGAAGCGCGCAAAATGGCCCTTCCAGTCGAGCTTCCTGCCATCGACCGTCGCCGAGTGCGCCGCATTGGCATCGGCCGAGAAGGCGATGGCGAGCGTGATTGCGCGGCCATCGGCGAGCTTGATCGTCACCACATCGGCATCACCGGTGCGGACATGGGTAAAGCCCTTCACCCGGCTGTTGCTCGCGGTCGTCTTCTCCTCGCCGGCGTCGTAATTGCCGTGCGGCTCGAGCAGGTTGACGAACTGGGCGTTGGTCGCCCCGGTCACGCGCTCGATCAGCAGCGGCTCGCGGTGCAGGTTGAAGCGCGGATCGTTGGCGCCGCTCTCGCCCAGGATCACGCTGGTGCCCGCCGGCGCGAGCATCCGGTAGGTGTAGAAACGGTTGTCGTTGATCCAGGTGACCGCGCCATTCTCGGCAGTCGGCGTACCCGTCGCATCGACCCAGATGTGCTGGTAACCCGCCGCCTTGCCGAGCACCGGCCGCTCGGCGGTGTTCGACTGGAGCGGGAAACCGATCGCGGTGATCTGCCCGGCATAGTGCAGCGGCAAGTCATAGGTGGCGGGCTTGTCGCCGGTCACGTCGAGCAGGTCGACGATCATCGGGCTCTCGACGCCGTCCACCGGCAGCTGGATCAGCGTGCGGCGATAGCGGACGCCGGGATAGGCGCCGACCATCTCGGCGGTGCTGACCGTCGCCTGCGGGGTACTCGCCCAGAAGAGCTGCTTGGGCGCGAGCTTGTCGCCCACCTTCCACTTGCCGCCGAAATTGCTGGTCTCGTTCACGACCAGCGTGTTGTGGGCGACGGTCTGCTTCGCCCAGCTCTCATTTTCCTTGAGGTAGCGCCCGCCGTCCTTGCTCTCGACATTGAGGAAGCGCGCCGCGCCGTAATCGGTCACGATGGCGTGGCCGTTGTCGTAGAGAATCCAGTTCAGCTTGTCGAAATGGCCATGGCCCATGCCCATCGCGGCATTCTTGGCGACCAGTACCTGGTCCTTGTCGCTCGGCCCCGAGCGCATGATCGCCAGGCCGCCCATATCGCCCTTGGGTCCGTCGCTCAGGAACTGCGAGGCGAAGGGGAAAGGCCTGGCCTTGCCGGCCGCGAGATCGCGCGCGACCATCAGCCCGTCGGGCGTCAGCACAGTGCGGCCCTGCCACTGCGCGATCGACAGCAGCGCCGGATCCTTGGTCACTTCATAGCCGATCGCCACCGACTGATAGAGCTCGTCGGTCTTCAGGCTCTTGTCGGGCATCGCATCGTTGAACGGGAAGAAGAAGCCGTCATAGGTCGTCTGGATCGAGGTCCGGATCGCCTTCAGGAGCACGCCGCCGCGATGCTCGAAGATCTTCTGCTCGGGCTGGTTCGCCTGAATGAAGCGGGCGAACAGCACGAAGGGCAGCATCGCATAGCGCTGATAATAGGGCCCTTCGACATAATAGCCGTCGGGCGAGAACAGTTGGTCGATCTGCGCCAGGAAGCCGAACTTGCCGTCACGGTGCAGGCCCTTCAGCGCCACTTCGACAAAGTCCTTGTCGCGCAACGTATAGCCGATCATCCCGACCGCAGCGCAGGCCCAGGTCGCATGGTTGTGGATCTGGTCGAACTCCTCGGCCTGGCCGGCCGACAGGAAGGTCGCCATCGGGCGGAAGACCTTGTCGTCGATCGTCGCGCGATCGGCGGCGCTCAGGCTGTCGCGGATCGCGTCATAGCCCTGCACCGCATAGACCGCCCAGACGGCGTCGTTGAGGCTCTGCCAGAAGAGCCGGCCCGGCCGCTGGTCGCTCGCCGCGGGATGGTTGCCGAGCGTCGGATAGAGCCTGGCATATTCGAGCAGCTCGGCCTTGGCGAAATCGGCATAGCGCTGGTCGCCGGTGATGCGGAACAACAGCCCGGCGCCATAGATCGCCGTGTAGTTCCGCTTGTGCTGCTCATGCGTGTAGCCGCCACCCGGATCCTTGGGCTGGGGCACGATCACGCCGGCCTTGATCGCCTTGTCGACTTCGCGGCGGACGCGCTTCAGTTCGGCGTTGAACAGAGGATAGGCCGTGGCTTCCTTGGCCGTGGCCGCCATCTCCGATGCGCGGAACAGCGTGGGCTGGGTGCCGGGCGCGGTCTGCGCCAGAGCGGGCGTGGCGAGCAGGGCGGAACCGGCTAGGAGAAAAGCGAAACGAGTCATCAATTGCTTCCCGGAAGCGGCGAGGCCGCAGGCTTGACGTACCAGGAGACACCCGTCTCCTCGCGCGTGATGGGCTTGAGCGTGCGATCGGCACCGAGCTTGGCCAGCGCCGGATCGCTCGGATAGAGCAGGCCGTTGGCGGCGCGCTTGAGCGTCACCTGGCGGCGGTCGATCTGGATCGGCAAGGCAGCGGGTCCCGGCACGGACAGGACATTGCCGGTGAATGTGATCCCGGCGATGTCCGCCTTGGCGACAAAGGGATCGCCGCGCTTCGCGTTGACGAAGAGGTTGGCCACGAAGCGCGTCGAGACCGGCGGCAGCGACAGTTCGGCGTCCGCGCCATTGCCCAAAGTCACCGTCGCCGCTTCGATCAGGCTGTTCCGCTCGATCAATGCATCCTGCACCTGCTCGTAGCGGTTGATCGGCGAGTTTGGCACGCCGTTCATCAGCGAGAGCGCGCTGTACGACCCGTCGCCGGCCAGACCCTCGAGATAGTTGTTCCGCACCACCTGGCGCCGGTTGATCACGCGGATACCGCCGGTGCGCTTCACGCCATTGCCGAAGAAGACATTGTCCTCGATCCGGTTGCCATGGCCGTGGCGCATCACAAAGGCGCCCTGGCTCTCGACCACGACATTGCGGCGCAGGATGTTCGCGCCCGACTTGATCGAGACGATCTCGACCTCGCCGTTGCAGCGCTCGAAGAAATTGTCCTCGACGATCGTGAAGGAATCGCTCTGCGATTGCTGGCTGGTGCCAATGCGAATCGTCTCGCCGCCATTTTCCCCCAGGGGAGGCCGCGGGCCGAAGTAATTATGGTCGATCCGGTGGTGGTTTTCGCTTGGGCCATAGGCGGCGCGGACCACCACGAGCATCGCCCCGCCATGGACCTTGCCGGCGAAGTGCGAGTGATCGACGCGGTTGTTGCTGCCGTAGAGCGAGACCCAGTGATCGGTCTTGGCCTGTGTCGGCGCGCCATAGCCGTCGACGACGATCCCAGTCAGGCGCGAATTCTCGGCCCAGCGTTTGGTATCGAAGCGAAAGGCGATCAGATCCTCATCGGTGCCGCGCCCGTCCCTGAACACCAGGTTGGAGACGACCAGCCAGTTGCCCGCCATGCGCAGGCTCGAGGCACCGGTCAGGACAACCTTGCCCGGCGTCTCAGCGGTAAGCGTGATCGGCCTGGCCTCGCTGCCCTGGCCCGAGAAGCGCACCGCAAAGTCGCGCCACTCGCCATTGGCGAGGATGATCCGATCGCCCGGCGACAGCGCCTTCGCGGCCGCTCCATATTCCTGCTGATTATGGACAAGGGTGTCGCGCGCCGCCGCCGGACCGGCAGCCACCGCAAGCATCCCCATCGACAGCGCCCAGAGTCGCAACGAGTCCTCCCCACCGGCTCTTTTGGCCGATGTGGATGCCTACCAGTCGCATGAATTACGTGCAAGCCAATTTGAATACCAATTCACTGGACCAGAATTGGTAGAGTGGTTCTATACCAGATCAGCCTCGCGCGCTGCCTCCGAACAGCGGTGCCAGCGTCACCGCCACCGCGCCGACCAGGATCGCCGACACCATCGGATCGAGTTCGTCGGCCAGCCAGAAATAGCCGGCAACGCCCGCCACGCCGGCCAGTCCAACCGCCGCCAGCAGCGAAGCGGCGCGCACCAATGCGCCGGCGCGGCGCGGCCAGCCGTCGATGACGTGCCGTACGCGATCGAGCATCACGGCGCTGAGCCCCGCGGCTTCCGCCCGTGCGATCTCACCCGAATCGAGCGCCGCGCCGTCGAGACGATAGAGAATGGCGAAGCGCCGCAGCGCCTCCAGCCGGGCATTGGCGAGGCCGGATACCCGGCGCGAACCGAACAGCATGGCAGCGATCCGCTCGATCCGACTCGGCCCACGCAGCGAGGCGCGACCATCGGCCTGAGAAAGCTGGAGCGTGCGTAGCTCGAGCGAGGTAAGCGCGGCTTCGGCCGAGACGGTGCCGGCGAGCCCTTCGAGCAGCCCCGCCCTGGTATCGAGATACGCCATGATGTCCTCCTTTTTGCAGCCGGGCATCTAGGCGCGTCGAACGCCGTTGATTAGCCGTGCGCGTGGCATCGCAAGGTTTCCGCAACTGCACCGATCCGCAGCGATGACGTTGCGGTTGTCCCGCTTCCGCATCTCGCCCGGCCGAAACAACCGGATATCCGAAAGTATGACGAAACAGGGCTTGATACCTTATATCATCACGGCTACCGCAGCGCAGCAAGTTCCATGGTTCGGGAAGATTCGTTGATGTTGTTGCGTCCGCTGTTGCTCGCCTCCGCCGCCCTGCTCGCGCTTCCCGCGCACGCCGAAGAGACTCCGGCCAACGGCAACACCGCCCCGGCAACCAGCAGCACCGAATCCAAGGCGCCGGCCACCAGCGACCAGGATCATGACCAGCCCGGCGCGCAGATCGTCGTCACCGGCACCCGCGCCCGCAACACCGCGGACGTACTCGGCGGCACCGCAGTGCTCGCCAAGGAAGAGCTGACCCGCGACCTGCGCCCGACGATCGGCGACACGCTGGCCAACCAGCCCGGCGTCTCGGCTACGTCCTTCGGTCCCAATGCCTCGCGCCCGGTGCTGCGCGGCTTCATCGGTGCCCGCGCCCCGCTGCTCACCGACGGCATCGGCAGCATCGACGTGTCCAACACCTCGGCCGATCATGCGCCGATCATCAACCCGCTCACCGCCGACCGCATCGAAGTGCTGCGCGGCCCGACCGCGCTGATCTTCGGCCCCTCGGCGATCGGCGGCGTGGTCAACGTCATCGACAGCCGCATCCCGCGCCACATGCCCGAGGAAGTGGTCCATTTCGACGGCATCGCCAGCTATGGCAGCGCCGCCGATGAGCGCTCGGTCTCGGGCACGGCGGATGTGCCGGTGACGAGCAAGATCGTCCTCCACGCCGATGGCAGCTTCTCGCAGACCGGCGACCAGCGCACCGGCGGCTATGTCCTCAGCCGCGAGCTGCGTGCCCAGGCGGCCGCGAGCGCCGATCCCGAAATCCAGGAACTGGCCGACCTCAAGGGCAAGGTACCCAACACCGCCGGCAAGACTTGGGACGTCGCCGGCGGCGCCGCGATCATCGACGGCAACAACAATCTCGGCTTCTCGGTCAGCCATTTCGACACGCTCTACGGCGTGCCCGTCCGCTATTCGCTCGATCCATCGGTCGAGGCCGAGCAGGTGCGCCTCCACGCCCAGCAGACCCGCGTCGACGTGCGCGGCGAGGTCAATATCGGCGACGGCTTCTTCAAGCAGCTCCGCACCCGCTGGGCCGCGGCCGACTACAAGCATAGCGAGATCGCGGAAGACGGCGCCGTCGGCACCACCTTCTACAACCAGGGCTATGAGGGCCGGCTCGAGATGGTCCAGTCGGGCCGCGGCGGCTGGGACGGCCTGATCGGCGGCCAGTTCTCGCTGCGCGACATGCACGTCGTCGGCGACGAGAAGTTCCTGCCCAAGAACTCGGCGCAGCAGTTCGGCCTGTTCACGCTCCAGTCGCTCGATCTCGGCGCGTTCAAGGCTGAGGCGGCGGCGCGCTTCGAGCACAACAATGTCAGCGCCCAGGCCGATGCCGACATCGGCAACCCGGCGTATAACCGCAACTTCAACAGCTTCTCCGCCTCGCTCGGCGCCAGCTATGCGGTGGCCGACGGCATGCGCTTCGGCGTCAACGTCTCACGCGCCGAGCGTGCGCCGACCCCGGAAGAGCTGTTCGCCAACGGCCCGCACGCCGGCACCCAGGCGTTCGAGATCGGCAACCCGAATTTCGGCACCGAGAAGAGCTGGGGCGTGGAAGCCACGTTCAAGGGCTCGGGCGACGGCTTCGCCTTCTCGACCGCAGCCTATTACAACTGGTTCAAGGGCTATATCTACGACTCGCCGACGGGCGCGACCCAGGATGACCTGCCCGTCTTCCAGTACAACCAGGCCGATGCCCGCTATTACGGCTTCGAGGCCGAGGGCTCGCTCCGCCTGGCGACGGTGAAAGGATTCACGATCAACGCCACCGCGCTGGCCGATTACGTCCATGCCGAGATCGTCGGCACCGGCCCCGCCCCGCGCATCCCGCCGCTGCGCATCAATGGCGGGCTGGAAGCGACCTCGGACGCCTTCACCCTCCGCGGCGAAGTCGAGCATGTCTTCGACCAGACCCGTATCTCGGCCTTCGAGACGCCGACGAACGGCTTCACCTTCGTCAACGCCTCGGTCTCGTGGAAGCCTTGGGGCGCCGGCTCGAACACCAGCCTGCAGCTCTCGGCGAACAACATCTTCGACGTCGAGGCCCGACGCGCCGCCAGCGTGCTCAAGGACTATGCCCCGCTTCCTGGCCGCGACATCCGCGTGACCGCGCGCATCCAGATCTGACCTTGCACCAATCCTCCCCCTCCCTTTGCGGGGGAGGATTGGATAGGGTCGACCGATGCACGCCGCTCCCGAAGCCCCGCCAGTCTCCCGCCGCCTGCCCTGGCCGATCCTCGCCGGCGCCGGGCTCGCGCTTTTCCTCCTCGCCCTGCTATGGTTCGGCCACGAACTTGCCGAGGGCGACGGCGCGACCATCGACCGTGCGGTCATGCTGGCGATGCGCGTCCCCGGCCATCCGCTCCAGCCGATCGGCCCCGCCTGGCTCCCCTCCGCGGTGCGCGACGTGACGGCGCTCGGCAGCACCACCGTGCTGAGCTTCATCGTGCTGGTCGCTGCGATCTTCCTCGGGCTCGCCGGGCGCCTGCGCACCGCCCTGCTCGTGGTCGGCGCTTCGCTGCTCGGCTCGATCGCAGTCGAGACGATCCGCGGCTTCGTCGCCCGCCCCCGGCCGCAGCTGACCGGCCAGCTGATGGAAGTGAACTCGGCCAGCTTCCCCAGCGGCCATGCCGCGATCAGCGCGATCGTCTATCTGACGCTCGCCACCCTGCTCTTCCCGGTGCTGCCCGACCGCCACATCCGCGCCTTCGTGCTGATCGTCGCGCTGGCGCTTACCACCTCGGTCGGCCTCAGCCGCCTCTATCTCGGCGTTCACTGGCCGAGCGACGTCCTCGCCGGCTGGGCGTTCGGCGGGGTCTGGGCAATGCTCTGGTGGCGGATCGAGCTGGAACTGCTCGGCCGCGCGCAGCGGCGCTGAACCGTCAGCCCTGGCGCTCGGCGAGCTTGCGTTCCCAGGCAAGCGCGTCCTTGACGATCCCTTCCAGGTCATCGTGCTTCGGCCGCCACGGCAGCGCCGCCAGGATCGCGCTGTTGTCGGCAACCAGCGCATCGGGATCGCCCGCACGCCGCCCCTCGAGCTTGCGCTCGATCGTCAGGTTGGTCACCCGATCCACCGCGTCGAGCACCTGCAGCACCGAGAAGCCGCGGCCATAGCCGGCGTTCATGGTGTGGTTCTCGGTCGGCTTCGCGATCAGCAGATCGAGCGCATCGACATGCGCGGCGGCGAGGTCGCTGACATGGATATAGTCACGCACGCCGGTGCCGTCGGGCGTGTCGAAATCAGTGCCGAACACCGAGACATGGCTGCGCTTGCCGGTCGCCGCCTCGGCCGCGATCTTGATCAGGTGGGTCGCACCCGCGGTCGACTGGCCGGAGCGACCCTGCGGATCGGCGCCGGCGACGTTGAAGTAGCGCAGCGCCGCATAGTTGATCGGATGGGCGGCGGCGACGTCCTTGAGCATGATCTCGGTCATCAGCTTGGACATGCCGTACGGGTTGATCGGCTGCTTCGGGCTGTCCTCGCGCACCGGCACGACTTCGGGGATGCCATAGGTCGCCGCGGTCGAGGAGAAGATGAAGTGCTTCACGCCCTCTGCCACCGCGCTCTCGATCAGCGAGCGGCTGGCGGCGGTGTTGTTGCGGTAATATTTGAGCGGGTCGGTCACGCTCTCCGGCACCACCACCGAGCCCGCGAAGTGCATGATCGCGATCACGCCGTGCTCCCGGATCGCGGCGCGGACCTTGTCGTCATCGGCGATGTTGGCGACCACCAGCTTGGCGCGCGGATCGACGGCCCAGTCGAACCCGGTGACCAGGTTGTCGACCACCACGACCTTCCAGCCCGCATCGAGCAGCGCCAGCACCGCATGGCTGCCGATATAGCCCGCCCCGCCCGTAACCAGCACCGTGCCTTCGCGCATACCAAACTCCGCATTGTTCTTCGCGCGTCCAATCCTATCTTTGCGCCGATAGCAAGGAGTTCGCGATGAGCATTGAAACCGCTACGCTGGCCGGAGGGTGCTTCTGGTGCACCGAGGCCGTGTTCAACGATGTGATCGGCGTCCAGTCGGTCGAAAGCGGCTATATCGGGGGCACCAAGGAAAACCCGACCTACAAGGAAGTCTGCTCGGGCACGACCGGCCATGCCGAGGCGATCCGGGTGAGCTTCGATACCGACCAGATCTCGTATGGCGAGATCCTCGACATCTTCCTGGCCACCCACGATCCCACCCAGCTCAACCGCCAGGGCAACGATATCGGCACCCAGTATCGCTCGGCGATCTTCCCGCATTCGGCGGAGCAGGAGCGCGAGGCGCTGGATGCGATCGACCGCGCCCGGCCGGACTGGCCCGCGCCGATCGTCACGGCGATCGAGCCGCTGGGCGAATGGTGGTCGGCCGAGGATTACCACCAGGAATATTGGCAGGGCGAAGGCCAGCGTAACCCATACTGCCTGGCGGTGATCCCGCCCAAGCTGCGCAAGCTCCGCAAGAGCTTCGCGGCGCGCAGCAAGGAAGGCGCGACGGCAGCCTGACCCGGACAATCCTCCCCCGGGCATCGCCGGGGGAGGATCCTGGCCTATTCCGCGCCTCCCGGCAGCGCCGCGCCCTCGATCGGCGGACGCTTGCCCGCTTCGGCGCCGAGCGCCTTGTAGACGAACCCGCCGAGCAGTCCGCCGACGATCGGCGCAATCCAGAACCAGAGCAGTTGCTGGAGCGCGATGCCGCCCTCGAGCAGCGCTGGTCCCGTCGAGCGCGCCGGGTTGACCGAGGTGTTGGTCACGGGGATCGAGATCAGGTGGATGAGCGTCAGCGCCAGGCCGATCGCGATCGGCGCGAACCCGGCCGGCGCGCGGCTGTCGGTCGAGCCCATGATCACCATCAGGAACATGAAGGTCAGCACGACCTCGAGGACCATACCCGCCTGGAACGAGAAATGGCCGGGCGAATGTTCGCCGAAGCCATTGGAGGCAAGGCCGCTCGCATAGCCCGGCGCGCCGCTGGCGACGTACCAGAGCAGCCCCGCGCCGATCACCGCGCCGATCACCTGCGCGATCACATAGAGGGGGATGTCCCTGGCCGGAAAGCGTCCGCCGGCCCACAGGCCGAAGGTCACTGCCGGGTTGAGATGGCAGCCCGAGATATGGCCGATCGAATAGGCCATGGTGAGCACGGTCAGGCCGAAGGCGAGGCTGACGCCTGCCAGCCCGATGCCGACCTCGGGAAATGCCGCGGCCAGCACCGCGCTGCCGCATCCACCGAAGACGAGCCAGAAAGTGCCGATGAGTTCGGCGAGACCACGTTGCACATTGCTCATGCTGTTGCCCTCCTGCTGTGTACGGTCTCCCCAGCCCCCAGACCTGCACGGATTTGTAGGTCTGTGCGACGGAAAAGCAAAGCCGGGCGGATGGCGGTTGCGGCGCGGCGGCGGCTGTGGTGAGGGGAAGGCGATGAGTCTCCCCAGTCGCAGCTTCGCCGCCTTCCTGTTCGACATGGACGGGACGCTCGTGAACTCCATGGCGGTGGTCGATCGCGTCTGGCGCGCCTGGGCGGCCCGCCACGGCGTCGAGACCGATCCGTTGATGGCAGCACTCCACGGTGTCCGCGCGATCGAGACGATCCGCCGCTTCGCGCCCGCCGGCGTGGATGCCGAGGCCGAGACCGAAGCGCTGACCCAGGCCGAGATCGACGATATCGAGGGGCTGGCCGAAGTGGGCGGCGCCGCGGCCTTCCTGGCGCGGATCCCCGCCGGGCGCTGGGCACTGGTCACCTCGGCCCCGCGCGCGCTCGCGCTGCGCCGGCTGGAAGCCGCCGGCATTCCCCGGCCCGAGGTCGTCATCACCGCCGAGGATGTCGCGCACGGCAAGCCGGCGCCCGATTGCTTCCTGCTCGGGGCCGAGCGGCTTGGTGTCGAAATCGCCGATTGCCTGGTCTGGGAAGACAGCCTGGCCGGTCTGGCCGCCGCCGATGCCGCGGGGGCTGCCGCGGTGGTGGTCACCGAGACGCATCACGAGGTGATGGACACGCCGCACCCGCCACGAGTCGATTATCGCGGCCTCGACGTCGAGATCGATATGCATGGCTGGCTGAAGCTGGTCACACGCTAGTCCGCGGCGGGCGCCATGCTTGCAATGTAGGATTTCGCCCGCTCCATACTAGAGGATGCAAGCCGGCGCCTTTTCCCCTCTGGCACACCCTCGCCGCACGCCGCCGCACGGGGCCCGAAAACCACCCCCCGTACCATATGCTTCGTAAACTTCCGTGCGCTGCAGGGGGCCGGTATCGGCCTGGACCTGGTGCTGGCAAAGCCTCGCCTAGAAGGCGGCGCGGCGCAGGCGGTCGTTGATCGCCAGGCCGATGCCGCTGGCGGGGATCGGCGCCACGGCGATGGCGGGTGCGTCGCTCGCATCGGCGCGGTGGAGCGTGTCGAACAGGTTCGCGGCGGCTTCGGTGAGGTCACCGGTGGCGGAGAGAGTCTCGGTGCCGTGGATCGGGCCGAAGCCGATGAGGTACTCGCCGTTCTTCGCCTCGGTCGCGTTCAGCCGTACCGGCTTGGAGGGGGCGTAATGGCTGTCGAGCTGCCCCGGTGCGATGACGCCTTCACCGTTCCCCAGCGAAAGCCGAGGCCCAGGGTCTCCAGGCGAATCGCTCTCCAATCCGGGGCCCCGGCTTTCGCCGGGGAACAACTCCGCCTGGGTCAGGGGCCCGGGCCGCAGGATCTGATTGCCCATCACGATCGTCGATTCCACCCCCGCCGGGGTCGCACCGTCGTCGATCACCAACGGAATGCGCCCGGCCAGGCTCTTCGCGACGTGCTCGGCGCGGGTGGGGCTGATCGAGCCGCTGGCATTGGCCGAGGGCGCTGCGAGCGGCTTGCCCGACGCTTCGAGCAGCGCCTGCATCGCGCGATGGCGCGGCACCCGGATCGCGATCGTGTCGAGCCCGGCCGTGACCAGCGATGCGATCCCGGCGTCGGGGCGTACCGGCAACACCAGGGTCAGCGGCCCCGGCCAGAAGCGCGTCGCCAGGTCTCGCGCCTGCGGATCGAACACCGCGATACGCTCCGCGGCGGCGAGGTCCGGCACATGGACGATCAGCGGGTTGAAGCTCGGCCGACCCTTGGCCGCATAGATGCCCGCGACCGCGCGCGACTCGGTGGCGTCAGCGGCCAGGCCATAGACCGTCTCGGTCGGCACCGCGACGCATTCGCCGGCGCGAATCAGCGCCGCCGCCTCGGCGATCGCGGCCGTGCCGTAGGGTAAGATTCGCGGATTTGTCGGGCTCACTTTCGGCGAGCTATACGGCGCGAAACCAGACCACAAGAGAGGCTCTATGTTCACCCCCGCCACCGCCGATCAGCGCTTCGTGCTCGAGACCATCGTCCGACTGGGCGAGATCAGCGAGGAAGCCGCCGAAATGACCGATGCGGTGCTGGAGGGCGCGGGCCAGTTCGCCGCCGGCGAATGGGCGCCGCTCGAGCGGCTCGGCGACACCGACGGGCCGAAATGGACGCCCGAGGGCGTGAAGATGCCGGCCGGCTTCGCGGCGGCCTACCAGGCCTATGTCGAGGGCGGCTGGGGCACGATCGGTTCGCCGGCCGAGCATGGCGGCCAGGGGCTGCCGGTCAGCCTGTCGATCGCGGTTCTGGAGACGTTGGGCACCGCGAACATGGGCTTCGCGCTCGCCCCGATCCTGACGGTCGGCGCGGTCGAGGCGCTGATGCATCACGGCACGCCCGAGCAGCAGGCGCTCTACCTGCCGCATCTGTCGACCGGCACCTGGACGGGCACGATGAACCTGACCGAGCCGCAAGCGGGCAGCGATGTCGGCGCACTCAAGACCCGCGCCGAGCCGGTCGGCGACGGGACCTTCCGGATCAAGGGCACCAAGATCTTCATCAGCTTCGGCGACCACGACATGGCGGAGAACATCATCCATCTCGTGCTGGCCCGCACGCCGGGCGCCCCGGCCGGGACCAAGGGCATCTCGCTGTTCCTGGTGCCCAAATACCGCCTCAACGCGGACGGCACCCCGGGCGACTTCAACGACGTCCGCACTGTCTCGATCGAGCATAAGATGGGGCTGCATGCCTCGCCGACCTGCGTGCTCTCGTTCGGCGACAATGACGATTGCATCGGCGAGCTGGTCGGCCCCGAGCTGGGCGGCATCCGCGCGATGTTCACGATGATGAACAATGCGCGCCTCAATGTCGGCCTGCAGGGCGTGCAGGTCGCCGAGCGCGCCACCCAGCGCGCGGTCGCCTATGCCCGCGAGCGCGTGCAGGGCTATCGCGGCGGCGAACAGGTCGCGATCGTCGAGCATCCCGATGTCCGCCGCATGCTGTTGCGCATGAAGGCGCAGACCCAGGCGGCACGGGCTTTGGTCTACTATGCCTTCGGCCAGCTCGATCGCGCCCGTGCCGGCGATGCCGAGGCGGAGAAGCGTGTCGAGCTGCTCACCCCGCTCGCCAAGGCGCACGGCACCGATCTCGGCAACGAAGTCGCCAGCCTGGGCGTCCAGGTCCACGGCGGCATGGGCTATATCGAGGAGACCGGCGCGGCCCAGCATTTCCGCGACGCCCGGATCACACCGATCTACGAAGGCACCAACGGCATCCAGGCCGCCGATCTGGTCGGCCGCAAGCTGAGCATGGACAATGGCGGCACGCTGCTCGGCCTGATCGGGCAGATGCGCGGAGACGCCGAGGATACCGGCCTCGTCAACCTGATCGACGCCTGCGAGCAGGTCGCGCGCAACCTGCTGTCAAGCGAGGCGGATGACCGGCTGGCGGCGAGCTATCCGTTCCTGACGATGCTCTCAACCGCCGTGTGCGGCTGGCTGATGGAAGCGAGCGGGCGCGCGGCGGCGCGCAGCGAGGGCGATCCGGCGTTCCTCAAGATGAAGCAGGCGGCTTCGCGCTTCTATGTCGCGCAGATCGTGCCCGAGGCGCTGGGCCTGATGCCGGCGGCGATGGCCAAGGCGGAAATGCTCTACGCGATCGATGCCGAGGGCTTCGCCGCGTAGAGCTTCCCCCTTTTGAAGGGGCCAGCATAACAAAAGCCGGCGGGATGCCCGCCGGCTTTTACCGCCGAAACGGCTGGAATTACGCGGTTAGTTGTAGCGGTTGCCGCCCGGATCGGCGCGGAAGCCATTGTCGGCGCCGCCGCCCTGGCAGCGCTGGTCCTCGGGGTGCTTCTTGCAGAGCTTGCGCAGCTCCTTGCCTTCTCGCGCTTCCTTCTCGCGCATCTTGCGGCCGTAGTTGCGGTCGGCCTCGTCCTGGCTGGTCGTCGCCCAGTCGGCCGCCTGCGCACCGGCGCGGACCGGCATGGTGGCGACATCGACCACGGTCTTGGCGATGCAGCCGCCGCTCAGCAGCGGCAAGGCAATGATGATCGGCAGCAGAAACTTGCGCATAGAAAACCCTTATCCCCCCTTGTGCGCCCCCGCCGCAGCGTCGCGCGCCTCAACCCCAATATAGGGGAAATCGGTGAAGAAACCGTCCACGCCAAGCCCGATGAAATACAGGATCTCTTCTTTCAGGCGACCATGATCGGCCGGATTTGCGCCGGAACGGTAGCTGGGCAGGAGGAAGAAGTTCTCCGCCCGGAACGTCCAGGGATGGAGCTTGAGCCCCGCGGCATGCGCGTCGGCGATCAGCGTGGTCGCCGGGCCCGTGGCCGGCTGGATCATCGTAAGCTCCGGTCCGATGCCATAGGCATAAGCGGCAACTGCCTTGAGCCCCTCGGGCGTGATCATGGCCTTGTAGCTCGGCTGCGCGCCGTCCGCCGGCGCGCCCGCACCCGCCATCAGCTGGATCAGGCGGACCCTGGTCATCGCCTTGAGCTTCTTGAGGTTGTTCACCTCGAACGACTGGATGAACACCGGCGCATCGGCGCGGTCCCAGCCCGCCGCCTTGAGCTTCTCGACCAGCCGCTGCTCGAGCGGCAGCCCGATCGAAGCGAAATAGCTGGGGTGCTTGGTCTCGGGGTAGATGCCGATCGTCCGGCCGGTCTCCTTCGACGCCTTCTTGGCCAGCGCGATGACCTCGTCGAGCGTGGGCACTTCGGCCTGGCCATCGAACTTCGTGTTGTCCGGACGCAGCTTGGGCAGGCGCTCCTTGGCGCGCAGCGTCTTCAGCTCGGCGAGGGTGAAGTCCTCGGTGAACCAGCCGGTCATCGTCTCGCCGTCGATCGTCTTGGTCGCCTTGCGATCCGCGAACTCGGGATGGCTGGCGACGTCGGTGGTCTCGGTGATGTTGTTCTCGTGCCGGGCGACGAGCACGCCGTCCTTGGTCGGCACCAGGTCCGGCTCGATGAAATCCGCGCCCTGCTCGATCGCGCGCTGGTAAGAAAGCAGAGTGTGCTCGGGGCGCTCGCCCGAGGCGCCGCGATGCGCGATGACGATAGGCTTGTCGGTCTTCCCGTGCATGGCGTGATCCTGCCCCAGCGCGGCGCCCGGCACCACCATCATCAGCGACAAAGCGGCAATCAGCGATCTCGTCACGAAACTCTCCACTCGTTACGGGGTTGGGCCTAGGCTGCGGATGTGACGGTTACGAGGCGATATGGCGGATAATGACAGCGTGCTCGCGGCGGCACGCGCCTGGAGGGGCGAAAGGCTGGCGCTGGCCACCGTCGTATCGACCTGGGGGTCGGCACCGCGCCCGCGCGGCAGCCATATGCTCGTCCATGCGGACGGGCGGTTCGAGGGCTCCGTCTCTGGCGGCTGTGTCGAGACCGATATCCTGCAGGCCGCCGCCGAGGTGATCGCGGGGTCGCCCCCGGTGGTGAAGACCTATGGCGTCGCCGATCCTGCCGCCTGGGAAGTCGGGCTACCCTGTGGTGGCCAGATCTCGGTGCTGGTGCAGGCGGTCTCCGAGGCCGGCTTTCCCCCTGCCCTGTTCGACGCGATCGATGCGGCGCGGAGCCGGGGCGAGACGCTGGACGTCGGCACGGACCTGGCCAGCGGACTTTCGGCCGAGGGGCCGGGGGCGTTCGTCAACCGCTATGATCCGCCGCGCCGGCTGCTGATCGTCGGGGCGGTGCAGATCGCCCAGACGCTTGCCGGCCTTGCCCGCGAACTGGGCATCTCGACGACGGTCATCGATCCGCGCGGGAGATTTTTGACCGCTGAACGGTTTCCCGGGGTGATGCTCGACGACCGCTGGCCAGACGAAGCCGTGACCGCGCTGCAGCCGGATCCCGCCACCGCGGTGGTGACGCTCAGCCATGATCCCAAGATCGACGATGCCGCGCTCATCGCGGCCCTCCGTGCACCTACCGGCTACGTCGCCGCGCTCGGCTCGCGCCGCAGTCAGGCCGCGCGGCTGGAACGGCTTGCCGCGGCAGGAATTGCCCCCACCGATCTCGACCGTATCGAGGGGCCCGCCGGCCTCGACATCGGCGCGATCGGCCCGGCCGAGATCGCCCTTTCGATTGCCGCCGCCATGGTGAGGAGATTCCATGCTCAAGCCTGACCAGGTCGCCCTTATCCTGCTCGCCGCCGGCCGTTCGCGTCGCTTCAACGATGGCGACAAGCTCGCCGAGCCGTTCCTCGACAAGCCGCTGGCCTATCATGTCGTCACCGCGCTGGAGCGGGTGAACTTCTGCGCGCGGATCGCGGTGGTTTCGGACACCGAGCTCGACTTCGCCGCACTTGGCTATGACGTGGTCGAGAATCCCGATCCCTCGCTCGGCCAGGCGCGCTCGCTTTGCCTGGGGGTAGCGCGGGCGAAGGCGCTGGGCGCCGAGGCGGTGCTGGTGGCGCTTGCCGACATGCCGCGCGTCACCGCCGCGCATATCCGCCGGATGATGGACGCCGCCGACGGGCCCGCGACGATCGTCGCCTCGTCCGACGGTACCCAGCCAATGCCCCCCGCGCTGTTCGGCAAGGACATGTTCGATACGCTGCTCAAGCTCGAAGGCGACCAGGGCGCCCGCGACCTGATCCGGCGCGGCCGCCACGTGATCGCGCCGCCGGCCGAACTGGTCGACATCGACACGCAGGAAGACTTGCGCGAGCTGCGCGAACTCTACGGGCTGCGCACCGATGGGCTGCCCGAGCTCCCGCCCGCGCTCGTCATTCGTGACGAAGCGCGTCGATCGGATTGAGGCTCGCCGCGCGCCGCGCCGGGAAATAGCCGAACACCACGCCGATGATCGCCGAGATCGCGAAGGCGATCACGTTGATCTGCACGTCAAACAGGAAGGGCAGCGAGCCCAGCCACGACATCAGTGCGACGGCAAATTGCGCGATCAGCAGGCCGATCACGCCGCCCAGCATCGACAGCACCACCGCCTCGACCAGGAACTGCATCAGCACCTCGCTCGCCACCGCGCCGATGGCCAGGCGGATGCCGATCTCGCGCGTACGCTCGGTGACCGACACCAGCATGATGTTCATGATGCCGATGCCGCCGACGATCAGGCTGATCATCGCCACGGCGGCGACGATCTGGGTGAGCAGCGTGGTTGTGCCGGTCAGCGTCTGGCTGATCTGGGCGGTATCGAAAATGTTGAAATCGTCCTGCTTGCCGCCGGTGATGTTGCGCCGTTCACGCAGCAGATCGGTGATCGAGGACTGGATCTGCGCGCTGTCATAGGCCGGATCGGTGCCGACCAGCATGAGCCGGATATCGGTGCTGCCGGTGAAGCGGCGCTGGACCTGCTTGATCGGCATGATCACGACATCGTCCTGATCGCCGCCGAACCCGGCCTGTCCCTTGGTTTTGAGCACGCCGATCACGTCGCAGGAGATACCGTTTACGCGGATGCGCGAGCCGGTTGCCGCGCCACCGCGGAAGAGGTTGGTCTGGATCGTGGTGCCGATGATGCACACGGCCTTTCCGGCCTGCTCCTCCGCCCGGGTCCAGGTCCGCCCTTCGATCAGTGGCCAGGGCGATACTTCGAAATAGCCATTGGTGGTGCCGTTGACCGTCGTCGACCAGTTGGCACCGTTGTAGATCACCGTCGCGGTGGTCTGCGCTTGGGGCGCGACCGCAGTGACGCCGGCGACCTGGTCGCGTATCGCCGTGACGTCGGCCGGCTTGAAATCAGGTGGGCGCGGGCCGCCGCCGCCGCGGCCGAAACCCTGGCCGGGACGGATCTGAAGGATGTTGGTGCCGAGCGCAGAGATCTGCTGCTGCACCGCCGCCGTCGTCGCCTTGCCCAGCGTCACCATGGTGACCACCGCGGCGACGCCGATGATGATGCCGAGCGCCGTCAGGATCGAGCGCAGCTTGTGGCGCAGGATCGAGCGGATCGCGAGGACGAAGGTCGTGCCGAACATTATTCCGCCACCGCCTGACCTGCATGGTGATTGCTGTCGATCCGCTCGACCAGCCCGTCCTTGAAATGGACGATCGTGTGCGCGAACGCCGCCATGTCCGGCTCGTGCGTGACCATCAGCACGGTGATGCCGCTGGTCTTGTTGAGGTCGGTGAGCAGTTGCATGATCTCCACCGAACGCTCGGAATCGAGGTTGCCGGTCGGCTCGTCGGCGAGCAGCACGTCCGGGTTGGTGACGATCGCGCGGGCGATCGCGACGCGCTGCTGCTGGCCGCCGGAGAGCTCGGCGGGGGTATGGTCCCACCAGTCCTTCAGCCCGACCTTGTCCAGCGCCGCCATCGCCATCTCGCGGCGCTGCGCCTTGGGATCACCGCGATAGAGCAACGGCAGCTCGACATTCTCGAGCGCCGAAGTGCGCGCAAGCAGGTTGAAGCCCTGGAACACGAAGCCGAGATATTTCCGCCGCAACAGCGCGCGCTGGTCACGCTCCAGCTTCTCGACATGCACGCCCTTGAACAGGAACTCGCCCGCGGTCGGCACGTCGAGGCATCCCAGGATGTTCATCGTGGTCGACTTGCCGGAGCCCGAAGGCCCCATCACCGCGATGAAGTCTCCGGCGTTGATGTCGAGATCCACGCCCTTCAGCGCCTGGAATGCCGTCGGCCCCTCGCCAAAGGTCTTCACGATCCCGCGCAGCCGGATCAGCGGCGCATCACTGTCCGCCACGCTGGCCTCCGGCGCCCGAACCGCCCTGGCCGCCGCCCTGACGACGCTGCCCGCCCGAGCGGCGCGTGGCCGAGGCGCCATTGGCGAGCTGGCCGGTGATCACCTTGTCGCCGGGCTTGAGATTGCCGCCGGCGACCTCGGTGACGGTCCCGTCGGTGCTCCCCGTGGTCACGTCCACCGCCTGCGGCTTGCCGTCGGCGCCGAGGATGTAGACGGTCTTCTGGCCGCCACGATCGCTGCCCGTCGCGGTCTTCTGCTGGCCGCTATTGCCGCGTCGCGGACGGCTGGGAACCAGCGCGCCGGCAATGCCGCTGTTGGAACCGCCACTGCCCGCGCCCTGCCCTGCCGCGGTGGGCGTGAAGCGCAGCGCCGCATTGGGGACCAGCAGGACATTCTGGCGCGCCATGGTCACGATATCCGCCGTCGCCGTCATGCCTGGGCGGAGCTGCTCATCCGCATTGGAGACCGAAAGATCGGCGGCATAGGACACGACCTGGTTCGCGGTCGTGCTGGTGCTGGTCGAAGACGAGGAGCTGGCGTCCTGGACCGACAGGTTGGAGCCGACCTCCACCCGCGTGATCTTCGCCGGGAAGGTCTTGCCCGGGAAGGCATCGACCGTGAAGCTGGCGAGCTGCCCCTCGCGAACCTGGCCGACATCGGCCTCGTCGATCGCGACTTCCAGCTTCATCTGCGACAGGTCCTGCGCGATCACGAACAGGGTCGGCGTGTTGAACGAGGCGGCGACGGTCTGGCCCGGATCGACCTGGCGCGCGAGGATCACGCCGGTGACGGGGGAGCGGATGATCGCCCGGGTTCGCTGGGTCTGCGCCGAGGAAAGCTGCGCGCGTGCCGAGGTGACGTTGGCATTGGCGGCGTTGAGGTTGGCAAGTGCGCGATTGCGGTCGCCGATCGCGCTGTCCATTTCGGTCTTGGCCGGCACCTTGCCGCCCGAGAGCCGGCTGACTTCCTGATAGCGCGCCAGGGTGGCGTTGCTCTGCTGCAGCGTCGCCTTGGCCTGGCCGACCGCGGCGATGTTCGCCGCCAGCGTCGCCTCGGCCTGCTTGACCTGGTCGTCGAACTGCGAGGGGTCGATCAGCGCCAGCGGCTGGCCGGCGGTTACGCGGTCGTTCACGTCCGCCAGCACCTTGATGACCTGGCCCGAAAGCTGCGAGCCGACGGTCACCTGGTTGGTCGGCGCCAGCTTGCCGGTGGCCGAGACCGTGACGGTCAGGTTGCCGCGCGCGACATCGTCGGTCGCGTATTTCACTTCTTCCTTGCCGCCGAGGAAATGCCAGAGCAGCAGCACAACGAGCAGCGCGCCAAGGCCGATCAGCCCCCATTTGAGCCAGCGCCGCCACCACGGGCGCGGGGGCGTGCCGAGAAAGGCGTCGAGATTCTGGTGGGGATCAGTTGCCATTCGTCGTGCCGCCTGTCGTGGAAGTCGTGGAGACGCTGGGGGTGGTGCTGGCATCCCAGCCTCCACCCAGCGCCTGATAGAGCTGGATCAGCGCAGTCGATTCATCCGACCGGGCCGAGACCAGGCCGTTCTTCGCCGAGATCAGCGAGGACTCGGCCTGGTTTAGCGTGGTGAAATCGGTGAGGCCCGAGCGATACTGCATGCGGGCAAGCAGCGCCTGGTTGTTCGCCGCATCGAGCGCGACGGCGAATTCCTGCTCGCGGCGCTGCGCCGTCTGCATCGCGACAATCGCGTTCTCGATATCCTCGAGGCTGGTCAGCACGGTCGACTTGTAGGCGAGGAAGGCGCCGTCCGCCGCCGCCTCTGCCGAACGTACCTGGCTGCGCCGCGTGCCGCCGTCGAAGATGGTCTGGGCGATATTGCCGAACAACCGCCCGGTGATCACATCGAACAGCGAGGACAGCGCGCTGCTGCCCGAATCGATGCTGCCGCCGATCGACAGCGAAGGATAGAGCTGGGCGGTGGCGACGCCGATATTGGCGCTGGCCGCGGCGAGGTTGCGCTCGGCCGCGCGGACATCGGGACGCTGGCGCAGCGTGTCCGCGGGAATGCCGGCCGCGACTTCCGCCGGCCCCTTGGGGATCGGCTTCACCGCTTCCATCTCGGCCTTGAGCGCGCCGGGTGCCTGGCCGGTGAGCACGCCGAGCCGCGATACCGCGCTGTTGTAGCTTGCCTCCAGCGTCGGGATCGTCGCGGCGAGCTGCGCGCGGCTGGCGCGCGCCTGTTCCTGGTCGACCGAGGAGACGAGACCGGCCTGGACGCGCCAGCCGGCGATCTCGAGATTGTCGTCCGCGATGCCCAGGCTATCGCGGGCATTGGCGATCTGCGCCTGCGCCACCCGGGCGAGCACATAGTTGCGCGCCGTCTCGGCCTCGACCGAGATCAGCACCGTCGCATAGTCGAACCCGCTCGCTTCATAGGCGGCCCGCGCATTCTCGACGCCGCGCCGTACCCCGCCGAACAGGTCGACCTGATAATTGGCATCGCCGCCGATCGTGTAGCTGGTGCTGCCGCCCTGCGAGATGCTGGTGACGGTACCATCCGGCAGGGTGGTCGTCCGCGTGCCGCCGCGCAGCGACTCGCTGTGCGAGACCCCGCCAGAGGCGCTGAGACTGGGCAAGAGGTTCGCGCGCTGCTGAACGAGCCCTTCGCGAGCCTGGCGCAGCCGGACGACCGCTTGCGCTACATCCAGGTTGGCGGCCTGGGCGCGCTGGACGAGGCTGCCGAGCATCGGATCGTCGAAGCGCGTCCACCACTGGCTGAGGTCTTCCCGCGCCTTTTGCTCGGCGGAGACCGACCAGGCATCGGGAACGCCAAGCTCGGACGCCGCGCGCGGATGATAGTCCGGGCCCACCGCACAGGCGGCAAGCGGCAGGGCGAGCAACAGGCTCAGGGTCAGCGGACGGTTTGCCATGGCACTCTAGATGTTTCCGAAGCCGTTTCGGTTCCAGAAGAATATTGTCGCAATATGTCGCGGGTCATGCCGGATCATGCGCGGAATGGAGATTCTGCGCTTGGCGTGGCGCCTTCGCTTCGGCAGAGAGGCGCCAAATCAAAACGAGGAGCCGCAGCGATGAGCGATACCGTCAGCGTACACCCCGTGCCCGAGAGCTGGGCGCGCACCGCTCGGGTGGATGCTGCGGGCTATGAGAAGCTCTACGGCATGAGCCTGGCCGATCCCGGCAGCTTCTGGCTGGAGCAGGCGCGCCGGCTCGACTGGATCAAGCGCCCCGAGATCGCCGGCGACTGGTCATTCGACGAGGCCGATTTCCGGATCAACTGGTTCGCCGACGGCAAGCTCAACGTCGCCGCCAACTGCGTCGACCGCCACCTCGCCAAGCGCGGCGACACGATCGCGATCATCTGGGAACCGGACGCGCCGGACGAGGAGCCCAGGCGCTTCACCTATCGCCAGCTCCATGCCGAAGTCTGCCGCTTCGCCAATGTGCTCAAGGCGCAGGGCGTCAGGAAGGGCGACCGCGTCACCATCTACATGCCGATGATCCCCGAGGCGGCGTTCGCGCTACTCGCCTGCGCGCGGATCGGCGCGATCCATTCGGTGGTGTTCGGCGGCTTCTCGCCGGAGGCACTGGCGGGCCGGATCACCGATTGCGATTCCAGCGTGGTGATCACCGCCGACGAAGGCCGGCGCGGCGGCAAGAAGGTACCGCTCAAGACCAATGTCGATGCGGCCGCGGCGCATGTCAGCTGCCTCGAAAAGGTCATCGTGGTGAAGGCCACCGGCGGCGACATCCCGATGCAGGAAGGCCGCGACCTCTGGTATCACGAGGCCGCCGCCGAAGTTCCCGCCGACTGCCCGGCCGAGCCGATGGGCGCCGAGGACCCGCTGTTCATCCTCTACACCTCGGGATCGACCGGCAAGCCCAAGGGCGTGCTGCACTCTTCGGGCGGCTATCTGCTCTGGGCGAGCCTGACGCACGAACTGGTGTTCGATTACCGGCCCGGCCAGATCTATTGGTGCGCGGCGGACATCGGCTGGGTCACGGGCCATAGCTATATCGTCTACGGCCCGCTGGCGAACGGCGGCACCACGCTGATGTATGAGGGCGTGCCCAACTGGCCCGATGCCAGCCGCATCTGGCAGGTGGTCGACCGCCACAAGGTCGAGATCCTCTACACCGCGCCCACGGCGCTGCGTGCGCTGATGAAGGAGGGTGACAGCTACGTCACCAGCACCTCGCGCAAGTCGCTGCGGCTGCTCGGCTCGGTCGGCGAGCCGATCAACCCCGAGGCCTGGCGCTGGTACTATGATGTCGTCGGCGAGGGGCGCTGCCCGATCGTCGATACCTGGTGGCAGACCGAGACCGGCGGCCAGATGATCACCCCGCTGCCCGGCGCCACCCCGCTCAAGCCGGGCTCGGCGACCAAGCCCTTCCCCGGTGTCGATCCCCAGGTGGTCGATGCCGACGGCAATGTCCTGCATGGCGCGACCGAGGGCAATCTGGTCATCGCGCGCAGCTGGCCGGGCCAGATGCGCACCGTCTGGGGCGATCACGAGCGTTTCTTCCAGACCTATTTCAGCACCTATCGCGGCAAGTATTTCACCGGCGACGGCTGCCGCCGCGACGAGGATGGCTATTACTGGATCACTGGCCGGGTCGACGACGTCATCAACGTCTCGGGTCACCGCATGGGCACCGCCGAGGTGGAGAGTGCGCTGGTGCTCCACCCCAAGGTGGCCGAGGCCGCGGTGGTCGGCATGCCGCACGACATCAAGGGCCAGGGCATCTATGCCTATGTCACCCTCAATGCGAACTGCCAGGCCGACGACGCGCTGCGCGCCGAGCTGATCAAATGGGTCCGCGCCGAGATCGGCCCGATCGCGACCCCCGATGCGCTCCAGTTCGCGCCGGGCCTGCCCAAGACCCGCTCGGGCAAGATCATGCGCCGCATCCTGCGCAAGATCGCCGAGGGCGACGTCTCGTCGCTGGGCGATACCTCGACGCTCGCCGATCCGAGCGTTGTTGACGACCTGGTGAAGAACCGGGTGGGATGAGCGCGGATCGCATCCAGATCATCGAGGGGGACATTACCCGGCTCGAGGTGGATGCGATCGTCAACGCTGCCAATTCGTCGCTGCTCGGCGGCGGCGGAGTGGACGGCGCGATCCACCGCGCCGCCGGGCCGGAACTGCTCGACGAATGCCGCAAGCTCCGCTCGCTCGGCGGGTGCAAGACCGGCGATGCCAAACTGACCAAAGGCTATCGCCTGCCGGCCGGGCACATCATCCATACCGTCGGGCCGGTCTGGCAGGGCGGCGGCAAGGGCGAGCCCGAGCTGCTCGCCAGCTGCTATCGCCGCTGCTTCGAGATCGCCCGCGCCGAGAGCTTCCGCACCCTCGCCTTCCCGGCGATCAGCTGCGGCGTCTATGGCTATCCGGTCGAGGCCGCGACCGGGATCGCGGTGGCCGAGACCCGCAGGGCGCTGGCCGAGAACCCCGATCTCCGGTTGATCTTCGCGACCTTCGGCGCCGAAATCACCGCCGCCTACAGACAAGAATTGTAACCCGAATCCCGTTGCGAGCGTTACTACCCGGCGTTACACTCGCCTAATACAGTCTTACGGGGGAATCCGCATAATGAAGATGAGCAACTGGGTGCGTCTGGCCGCCGGCGTGGCGCTGGTCGCCGTTTCGCCGGCGATCGCGCAGACCGCCAAGCCGGCGCCGCGCTATGGCAGCTTCGGCGTCGACCTGTCCGCGCAGAAGCCGAGCGTGAAGCCGGGCGACGATTTCTGGAGCTTCGCGAACGGGGGCTGGAACGACCGCACCGAGATCGCCGCCGACCGCGCCTCGGCCGGCTTCGGCACCCAGCTCTCGATCGAGGCGGAAGCGAATGTCCGCGCGATTCTCGACGACATGGCGAAGAACCCGTCGGCCTATGGCGCCAGCGGCAAGCAGGTCGGCGACTTCTACGCCAGCTGGATGGACGAGGCCGCGATCGAGAAGGCCGGCACCGCGCCGCTCAAGCCCTATCTCGCCACGATCGCCGGGGTGAAGGACCTCGACGCGCTGCAGGTGCTGTTCGCCACCACCGGCTATGCCTCGCCCGTCGAGCTCGGCATCATCCCCGACCTCGCCGACCCGACCCATTACACCGCGGTCACCGGCCAGGGCGGCCTGGGCATGCCGCGCGACTATTACCTGCTGGAAGGCGCCAAGTATGACGCGTTCCGCACCGCCTATCGCGCCTATGTCCAGAAGATCCAGGAGCTGGCCGGCATCCCGGATGCCGCCGCCAAGGCCGATGCGATCATCGCGCTCGAGACCGCGATGGCCAAGGTCCAGTGGTCGCCGGCCGAGAGCCGCGACATCGCCAAGCTCAACGATCCGCAGACGCTGGCCGGGCTCAAGGCCAAGGCGCCGGACTTCAACTGGGCGCTGATGCTCAAGACCGCCGGGCTCGAGAGCTCGCCTTCGGTGCTGATGACGCAGAACACCGCCGTCACCGCGCTCGGCAAGCTGATGACCGCGACGCCGCTCGCCACCTGGAAGGACTATGTCGCCTATCGCTTCGTCAGCGATCATGCGCAGTTCCTGCCCAAGGTCTTCGACGACACCCGCTTCGGCTTCTATTCGCAGACCCTGTCGGGCGTGAAGGTGCAGCGCGAGCGCTGGAAGCGCGGCATCCAGCTGGTCAATGGCGCGCTCGGCGAAGCGGTCGGCGCAATCTATGTCGCCAAGTATTTCCCGCCGGCGGCCGAGAAGCAGATGGCCGAGCTGATCGAGAACCTGCGCGGCGCATACAAGGACCGCATCACCGCCTCGACCTGGATGGACGACGCGACCAAGCAGAAGGCACTGGCCAAGCTCGCCGCCTTCGAGCCGCGCATCGGCCACCCGGACAAGTATATCGACTATTCGTCGTTCAAGGTCGTCCGCGGCGACCTGCTCGGCAATGCGATGCGCTCGGGCGAGTTCCAGCACCAGCTCGAACTGTCGCGCTTCGGCAAGCCGGTCGATCGCACGCTGTGGGACATGACCCCGCAGACGGTGAACGCCTATTACAACCCGCTGTCGAACCAGATCACCTTCCCGGCCGCGATCCTGCAGCCGCCCTTCTTCGATCCCAATGCCGATCCGGCGGTGAACTATGGCGCGATCGGCGCGATCATCGGCCATGAGATGGGCCATGGGTTCGACGACCAGGGCAGCCAGTTCGGCCCGACCGGCAAGTTCGAGAACTGGTGGACCGACAGCGCCAAGAAGGCGTTCGGCGAGCGCACCGCCGCGCTGGTCGCCCAGTATGACGGCTATGAGGCTGTTCCCGGCACCAAGATCCAGGGCAAGCTGACGCTCGGTGAGAATATCGGCGACCTTGGCGGCGTCGAGGCAGCCTATGGCGCGTTCCAGAAGTACCAGGCCGAGCATGGCAAGGCCCCGGTGATCGGCGGGCTGACCGGCGACCAGCGCTTCTTCCTGTCCTATGCCCAGGCCTGGCAGACCAAGCTGCGCGAGGACACCGCCCGCCAGTACGCGCTGATCGATCCGCACTCGCCGGCCAAGTTCCGCGTCAACGGCATCGTCCGCAATGTCGACGCCTGGTACAAGGCGTTCAACATCCAGCCGGGCGACGCGCTCTATCTCGCGCCCGAGCAGCGCGTGCATATCTGGTAAGCCTTTCCGGTCTTACCGACACGAAGCGGCCCGGCAGCGATGCCGGGCCGTTTTCGTTTCCGGCATTGCCAGCCGGGCCCGGCAAGCGCCAAAGGGGCACATGACTCCACGCGAACTCATCGATACCGCGATCGTCCCCGGCGGGGGCGAGGCGCTGCGCCTGTTCCGGCGCGGCGGCGACTTCATGATCGTGCTCGATCGCAACGAGCTGATGTCGAGCCGGATGAGCGGTTCGGAGGAAGCGCTGGCAACGATGACCTGCGAGCGGCTGAAGACGAAGGCGCCGCATCTGCTGATCGGCGGATATGGCATGGGCTTCACCCTGCGCGCGGCCCAGCAGGTGCTGGGGCCGGACGCGAAACTGACCATCGCCGAGCTGGTGCCAGAGATCATCGAATGGGCGAAGGGCCCGATGGCCGAGCTGGCCGCGGGCTGCCTCGACGATCCCCGCGTCGAAGTGGTGCTCGACGATGTCGCCGCGGTGATCGGCCGGGCGCGCGCGACCTATGACGCGATCCTGCTCGACGTCGACAACGGCCCGGACGGACTGACCCGCGATGCCAATGACCGGCTCTATTCGCCGCGCGGGCTGCAGAAGCAATGGGAAGCGCTAAAGCCCGGCGGCGTGCTGGCGGTGTGGTCGGCCGCGCCCGACAATGCCTTTGCCCGGCGAATGAAGGAAACCGGCTTCCAGGTGGAGGAAGTCGGCGTGCGGGCGCGCAGCAACGGCAAGGGTCCGCGGCACGTGATCTGGTTCGGGCGGAAGAGCTGATTGCACAAATTGCAATCCACACCCTGATTCATTGCAGTTGCAGAAAGCGCATGTCCCAACCATTTCCGTCTATGTTGCATTGCAGCAAGCAGTTGCACGTAGAAGGGTTTTCCGATGTTCTCGCTTATCTCGCTCTTCCTCGCCGCACGTCGCCCGGTGATGTTTGCGGTGCCGGCACCGGTTGCCGCCGCCCCGGTTGAGGAAACGGTCGAGCTGCGCCTCGCCGCCTGATCCGGCGCCGCGCACGACCGAAAGAGGGGGAGCCGCCGCGCTCCCCTTTTTTATGCCTGTCGTTGGCGGGGTAGCCGCCCAACAAAAAGGCCGGCGCTTTCGCGGCCGGCCTTTCCGTCATCTGCAACGCGGCATCGCTTACTTCACGCCGTGCATCCAGTATTTCAGCGGCCAGCTCAGCAGCAGGAGCAGCACGCCGAGGATGATCGCGGCGATCGAGATCGTCGTGAACACCTTTACATAGACATCGAGGCTGACCTTGAGATTGGTCACCTGACCACCGACCGTGTCGACGCTGGCGAACTGCGCGATCACGCCGGCGACGTACTGCGCCACCGAGATCGACAGGAACCACACGCCCATCATCAGGCCGACGATGCGCGCGATCGAGAGCTTGGTGATCATCGACAGGCCCACCGGCGAGATGCACAGCTCGGCCGCCGAGTGGATGAAGTAGAGGCCGGCCAGCCACCAGATGCTCACCTTGAAGCCGGCATCGGCATAGGCCGCGCCCCAGACCAGCAGCAGGAAGCCCGCCGCAACGCCGATCAGCGCGATGCCGAACTTGACCGGGATCGACGGCTCGAGCCCGCGCTTGGCCAGCGCGCCCCACATAATCGACATGAACGGTGCGAGCAGCACGATGAAGGCGGCGTTGAAGAACTGGGTCTGGCCGGCGGTGATCGTGAACAGGCCGAAGACCGAGAGGTCGGTGTTGCGGTCGGCGAACAGGGTGAGCGACGAGCCCGCCTGCTCGAACAGCGTCCAGAACACGACGTTGAAGACGATCAGCACCATCGCGGCGAGCATCATCTGGAACTCGGTCCTGCTGCCGGCGACGAACGACCAGATCAGGATCGCCGGCACGCCGAGCAGGAACGAGCCGAACAGCAGCTTGCCCATCAACGGCAGCGAGGCGACATAGCCGAGGAAGCCCGAGCCCTCGGCCGGCGCGGCCGAATGCATCAGGTTGACGTAGAGCAGGTAGAAGAGCGGCACGACGCACAGCGCCGCCGCATAGATGATCCACTGCTGCGAATTGACCTTGGGCCTGGCCGGGGGCTCGCCATAGCCGTTGAGCTTGCCGCCGTTGAACTGGATCAGCGCCCAGGAGATCATCATGCCGATCGCGGCGAGGCCGAAGCCCCAGCTCCAGCCATAGGCCACGGCCAGCCAGGGGCAGAGGATCTGCGAGAAGAGCGAGCCGGTGTTGATGCCCATGTAGAAGATGGTGAAGCCGCTGTCGCGGCGCCGGTCGCCCTGCTCGTAGAGCTCGCCGACCATGGTGGAGATGTTGGGCTTGAAGAAGCCGTTGCCCACCGAGACCATCGACAGCGCGATGAGCAGCACCATCACATAGAGCGGGCTGCGGTCCGCGTTCGACTCGAACTTGCCCTTCTCGACCTTGCGCTCGACGGCGCCGGCATTGAGCAGGTCGACGCTGCCGTCGTCATTGCCCTTGATCTCGAGCTTCTTGCCGCCATCGACGACATAGCGGACTTCCTTGTCCGCCTGCTTCTCGATCGACACTTCGTAGCGCTGGCCGTCGATCGTCGCATAGGGCGTCGCCGTCGGGCCGCCGAAGCAGAGGATGGCATAGCCGAGTGACATGATGATCGCGCCGAACTTCACGGCGCGCTTCGAGCCGAGATACTGGTCCGCCAGATAGCCGCCGACCAGCGGAGTGAGGTAGACCAGCGCGGTGAACCCGCCATAGATGCCCGTCGCCTCGCGGTCGCCGAACATGAAATGCTGCGTCAGGTAGAGCGTGAGCAGCGCGCGCATGCCGTAATAGCCGAAGCGTTCCCACATCTCGGTGGTGAACAGGCGCGCCAGCTGGCGGGGATGCCCGAACCACGTCGCTTCCTTCGCAGGATTGACGTGGGTGATGTCCGGCTCTGCCGGACTATCGGCGGTTGGAGTGTCTACCATGCGGTGTAATGCCCTTTGAAATCGGTTCCGGGCTCATGGGCCCGGCGCATGGGCGGCCAAACTAGACGGAATGAAGCCGCTGTAAAGCATGCGCGATTCTGCGCAGCATGGCGCCCCGACCCGCCATCCGGCGAAAGCCGGGGATCGCTTCCGATCGGTCGCCAGCTTGGCGACGCGGCCCTCGCACCCTAGATGCCCGGCATGACCTTCAACGACACCACTTCCCCGCTCGCACTGCTCCGCACCCGCCGCTCCGGCAAGCCGCGTGACCTGGGCGCACCCGGCCCCAGCCCCGAGCAGCTCGACGAAATGATCGCGATCGCCGCGCGCACCCCCGACCATGGCAAGCTCTTCCCCTGGCGTTTCGTCGTGGTGCCGGACGAGGCCCGCGCCGCGCTCGGCGAGAAGCTTGCGGCGATACTGCGCAGCGAGAAGGAGGGCTGCACCGAGCGTGACGAGGAAGCGGCGATCCAGTTCGCCACCCAGGCGCCGGCGCTGGTGGTGGTGCTTTCCGCGCCGGTGCTGCCGCACAAGATCCCCGTGTGGGAGCAGGAGCTCTCTGCCGGCGCCGCCTGCATGAACCTGCTCCATGCCGCGCACGCCATGGGATTTGCCGGCGGCTGGCTTACCGGTTGGGCCGCCTATTCGGACGCTGTGCGCGATCTGTTCGGCGGCGAAGGCCAGAAGATCGCCGGATTCGTCTTCATCGGAACCCCGGAGCGGCCGCTGGAGGAGCGCCCCCGCCCCGAATTGTCCAAAATCGCACATAGGTGGAATCCCGGGTATGGACCTGCCGCCTAATTGGTGTATTATAGCACCATGACAGCGCTAGAGCACGAGGACAGCCCGGTCTACCTCAAGCTGCGCGCCAGCATCGCCGCGGCGATCCTGCGTGGGCAATACCGGGCAGGGGATCAGCTTCCGTCGGTGCGCGCGCTTGCCGCCGAACATGGCGCCAATCCGCTGACGGTGGCCAAGGCCTATCAGAGCTTCCAGGACGATGGTTATGTCGAGGTCCGTCGCGGCGTCGGCATGTTCGTGCTGCCGGGCGCGGTGGAGAAGCTGCGTATCGCCGAGCGCGAGCGCTTCCTTACCGGCTACTGGCCGCGCGTGAAGGAGCATATCGCCCTGCTCGGCCTCGACGTGCACGAACTGCTCGACCGCGAAACCGCCTGAACCCGGCAATGACGCGCTGGCCCGGCGCGGCGGCGCTGCTGTTTCTCGCCGCGCTTTCCTGGCTGTGCCTCGGCGCGCATGAGCTGATGCACCATGCGACCGGCCGCATCATCTGCGGCGCCTGGGGCGGCATGACGCTTTCAACCTTCGTCCTGCCCGACAACTGCCCGGCCTCAGCCGCATGGATCGCCGCGCTGGCCGGTCCGGCGCTGAGCTGGGCGCTGATCTATGCCGGCGTCGCGCTGCGTGGGCCGATCGGCCTGCTCCTGATCTTCGCCAATCTGCCGCTTGCGCGGGTCGTCACCGTGGCGACCGGCGGCGGCGACGAGCGGATCATCGGCCGGGCGCTGTTCGGCGAGATGCTGGGCTATCCGGCGATGCTGGCGTTCACGCTCGTGCTGGCCGCGCCTCCGCTGATCCATGCCTGGCGCCATCTGCCACAGCGCCACCGCATCCTGGGCTTCGTCGCCCTGCTGGTACTGCCGTTGCTGTGGGACCTTTTCTTCAAGCGCATGCTGATCGGCGCAATGCTGCCCGCCGAACCGGCATGGAGCGGCGTGCCGGTGGCGATCTTCGCCAGCCACGCGATCGCGCTCCTGCTGCTTGCGCTGAGCTGGCACAGCACCCGAGTGGAGTAACCCATGCTGATCATCACCGGCACCTTCCGCCTGCCCCCGGCCAATCTCGATGCCGCCCGCCCGGTGATGGCGGCGATGGTGGAGGGCAGCCGCGCCGAAGCGGGGTGCATCCATTACAGCTATGGCGAGGATGTGCTCGATCCCGGGCTGATCCATGTGACCGAGCAATGGGCGGACCGCACCACGCTGGAGGCGCATTGGGCGAGCCCGCATATCCAGGCCTGGCGCGCCGCCTGGCCGGAACTCGGCATCGGCGAACGCGACCTGACTTTGTTCGAGACGGACGCCGGCGCGCCCTGCTAGGCTCCGCTTCCATGGCGAAGGCCGACCAGATTCCTATCCGCTTCCGGATCGTCATCGAGCAGCCGGTCGCCGGCGTGCGGCACAGCCTGCAGGCGAAGGACGACATGCCGCTCGATCCGAAGACGTCGCTGGCGGGCGAAGCGCTGCATTTCGACTTCCCCGTGCGCTTCGAGCCCGGGCCCAAATTCTTCGGCGACCAGGTGCGTCGTGAAGGACCGGAACGGCGCTTCGTCTATATCCGCATCGGCCAGGCGGCTGGCGACCATGGCTCGCCCTGGTCGCGCCGGATGAAGATCGACATCCATGATATCGAACGGGCGCTGCTGGAGCAGGCGGCGCGCGGCGGCGTCCTCGAGATCACCGTCAACGGCACCGGCAAGGACGGCACCCCGGCCTGCGCCACCGTGCGCGCGAGCGGGCGGCGCGTCGTTCCGGCCTAGGCCCAGCTTCCCAGCATCTCCGCCACGGCGCGCAACACCTTCGGCTTCATCTGGACGAAGAGATGGCTGCTGCGCACTTCGATCGCGCGGCAGGCAGCACCCTCGCCTTCGCGGCAGATCAGCCCGTTCACGAACCCGTCGCTGCGGCTCCAGATCGCGGCGGAGGGCATGGGCAGCGGCCGCGCAGCTTCCCTGAGCCGGCCGACGACGACGGGATCGGTGATCTTCTCGCCGGTGAACAGCTGGAAGGGGCGCCAGACATTGGTGGCGCTGGGCAGGCCGGCAAAAGGCGAACTGATCGTCAGCACCGCGCGCACCAGCTCGGGATGCCGATGCGCGACGATGCGGCTCATCACCCCGCCCAGCGACACGCCGACCAAGGTGACCTTCTCGCCGGTCTCGCGCTGGATCTCCTCGACCCGCGCGATCAGCCGCTCGCATTCGGGGCCGACGGTGCGCACGCCGAAATTGCGGCCGAGCTTCCAGGGATAGGGGCGGTAGCCGAGCCGGCGCAGCATGGCGCGCAGCACGAAGTTCGAGCGATCGGTGTTGCACAGACCGGGCGAGACCAGCACCGGGCGGCCATCGCCCCGAGGAAGTCCGGCGAGGCGGAAACCCACGAGCTCGGCGATGTTGAGCGCGGCGCGCGCCGGCTCGATCGCAAGCGTGAGCCTGGGCGGCGGATCGGCGGCGGTCCTCGGTATCATAGCCACAGCATCACCCCCCAGGGCAGCGGCGTCCAGACCCCCATGCGCACTCCTGCCTTGCGCAGGCCCCGCCCGGTCCACTCGTTGCAGGTGTTGATAGCGCTATAGCCGCCCTTTGCGCTGTAGAAGGCGTCGCGCCCGCCATAACCGCGCACCACCGGCCCGGCCGCGAAGGTGCCGCGGACATATTCCACCAGCCGGCGATATTCCTCCTTGCTCAGCACCAGCGCGCGGACCGGCCCGCCGACGCGCGGCTCGGGGATATGCGCGACATGGAGCACGGTCGATCCGACCCCAGCCAGCGCCTTGGCGGTGCGCCACAGGTTGAGGTCGCTCCACCGGGCGGTGTGCAGATAGAAATCGCGATTGCCCCAGCCGAACGCCATGTACGGCTCGGCGCCGTAGCGCGGATCGGCGAGATGCTCGGGCCTGGCGACATCGCGGAAGGCGGCGGCGGGCAGGATCAGATCGGTATGCGCGCCATTGTCGGCGACATAGATTCGCACGCCCGCGGCCACCGGCTCGCGCCCGCCATTCACTGCCAGTCCGGCACCAAGTCCGGCGGCCGAGAGATAGAGCACGACCACCAGCACCAGCGCTCCCGCCAGCCGCAGCAATATCCGCAACACCGCCCTCCCCATTTCACGTCCGCCCCGCACCATGCTATGTCAGATCCATGGCGCAAGACACGCATGTACTCGACCGTCCGCCCGAAGGCGCGTCGGCAGACTGGACGATCCCGCAGAACTGGCAGGCCTATACGGCCGAGGAACACGCTACCTGGGACAAGCTCTATGAGCGCCAGGCGAAGCTGCTGCCCGGCCGCGCGAGCCAGGCCTATCTCAACGGCCTGGACGCGCTGCGCCTGTCCGAATCGGGCATCCCGAATTTCGAAGAGCTGTCCGAGCGGCTGATGAAGCTGACCGGCTGGCAGGTGGTGGCGGTGCCGGGCCTGGTACCCGACAATGTGTTTTTCGATCATATGGCCAATCGCCGCTTCGTCGCCGGCAACTTCATCCGCCGGCCCGACCAGCTCGACTATATCCAGGAGCCGGACGTCTTCCACGACGTGTTCGGCCATGTGCCGATGCTCGCCGATCCGGTGTTCGCCGATTATCTCGAAGCCTATGGCCGCGGCGGCAACCGCGCGCTCGAGCTGGGCGCGTTGAAGCAGCTCGGCCGGCTCTACTGGTACACGGTGGAGTTCGGGCTGATCCGCGAGGATGACGATCTGCGCATCTACGGCGCCGGCATCGTCTCATCCTCGGCCGAAAGCGTCTTCTCGCTGGAGAGCGCCAGCCCCAACCGCATCGGCTTCGACATGAAGCGGGTGATGCAGACCGACTATCGGATCGACGACTTCCAGCAGAATTATTTCGTTATCCCCAGCTTCGGCGAGCTGTTGCGCCAGACGGTCGAGACCGATTTCGCGCCGCTCTATGACGAGATCATCGGCAAGCCGGACATTCCGATCGCGGAGATCCTGCCGGGGGACGATGTCATCAACCGCGGCACGCAGGAATATGCGAAGGGCAAGGCTGCCTGATGGTCGGTTTCCTCAGGAAGCTGTTCGGCGGCGGCAAGCCGGCGCCGGAAGCGGAGGCGCTGCCCGAGCCGGACCTGACCCTTGCCCGGGCCGAGGAGGAGCTGAAGCTCAAGACCGAGTTCGCGATGGCGACTTGGGGCCTGGGCGAGGGCGGCACCTGGGAAGCCGATCTCGATGCCGGCACGATCAGCTTCACCAACGACAAGGGCTGGGAGATCACCGCGCCGGTGCAGGTGATCGGCACGTTCAACACGCTCGACGGCAGCTGGCTATGGGGCTGGGATCACCCGTCGGTACCCGAGTCGGCCTCGCATGACGCGCGGCGCGTGCTGGAATTCGGCGAGCAATATGGGCTGGCGGCGCTGACCACGCGCAAGATTCAGACCGACGAGACCGATGCCTGGACCTTCACCGCGCTGGCCTGCCACCTGGCCGGCGCGCAGGGCGGCTATCGCGGGCCGGCGGGCAGCACGCACGTGTTCATGACCTATGGCACCGTCTCGATCCGCAAGCCGGACGGGACAGACTCCAACTAACTGCTCCCCGGCGAACGCCGGGGAACCAGAAGGAATGCAGGTAGGCTAGCGTACTACCAGCTGCCGAAGCCCGGCGCCTCGCCCTTGCCGCGGCTGAGGCGGGTCACGCGCTCGGTGCCGTAGCGCACACGCTTGGTGAGCGTCAGCGTCGGCCAGTCGCCGCGATCGGTGCGGTTGACCAAGCGAAGCCCCTGGCGGCGATAGGCCTGGGCCACGGTCTCGGCCTGGGTCCCCAGCAGCCCCGCCAGGATCAGCGTGCCGCCCTCGGCCAGCACCGCACCCAGGCTCGGCGCCAGCTCGACCAGCGGGCCAGCGAGGATATTGGCGATGACGAGATCATAGGGTGCCCGGCCGAGCAGCAGCGGATGCTCGACGCCGGCGGCGGCTGCGAGCGCCAGTGCGCCCTGCCCGCCGCCGAGCGGCACGCGGTTGATATCGGCGTTCTCGGCCGTGACCTCGACTGCGCGCGGATCGATGTCCGAGGCGGTGGCATAGGCGCGCGGCCAGAGATGCAATGCGGCGAAGGCGAGCAGCCCGGTGCCGGTGCCGACGTCGAGGATGTTCTCGAAGCGCTTGCCCTCGGCCTTGAGCCGGTCGAGCGCGATCAGGCAGCCCGAGGTGGTCTCGTGGGTACCCGTGCCGAAGGCGAGGCCGGCATCGATGCGAAACGCCTTGGCCCCGGCCGGCACCTTGCCCTTGTTGGTGGCGGTGTGGACATAGAAGCGGCCGGCCTGGACCGGCTCGATCCCTGCCTGGCTGAGCGTTACCCAATCGGCGTCACGGATCTTCTCGGCGACAGCCTTCACGCCTCTGGAGCTGGGCGCCAGCGACTGCACCGCGGCAAGCGCGGCGCTGTTCGGCTTGGAGTCGAAATAAGCCTCGAGCTGCCACGCAAGCGGATCGTCCGCGATCACTTCGCTGGTGAGCAGCACCGGCGACGGCTCGATCTGGAACACCGCCTCGTCATCGGCGTCGATCGCCTCGGCCTCGGCGCGGGTGCAGGGCAGGATGAGCTTCCAGCTCGACATCAATCAATCTCCACAGGGCGCGCGACGACCACCTTGAGGGCGGGAATCTCGATCGCGCGATATTGCAACTTGCGGCCCTGGCGCATCAGCAATGCGACGCGCGTCGGGCTCTGCATCCAGATCTTGTCCACCCCATCCAGGCCGGTGAGCAGGAAGGCCTGGCGCCCGGTGGCGAGATCGCCGACCAGCACATCCTCCTTGCCGGCCTGCGCGCGGACGCGGAACAGATAGTAAGCGAAGGGCGGCTCGGGCTTCTTCTGCGCCGCGTCGCCGCCGGAGGCCCCGGCAAGATATTGGCGCTCGAGGATCCGCCGGCTGTTGTCGGGCAGAATCTTCCGGCTCGCGCCGCTGGCCTTGTCGAGCAGGATAACGTTGCGATCGTCCGCGGGTTCGCCAGCCGAATAGCTCCCGCCACCCCGTCCGATCGAACGCTCGGTCGCGATCACGATCTCGGTGAGATTGATGCCGCGCAGCGGCGTGACTTCCGAGACCGCGAACACTTCGTTGGCGGCCTTGGCCTCCACCTGCGCCGGCGCTTCCCGGTGGCGGGGGCCATCGTAGAACATCGCCACGGCCATCACGATCGCCAGCAACCCGACGATCGCACCGATCATCGCCAGCGCACCGATCACCAGCGCCCCCATCTGGCCGCCGAACGACGGACGCCACGGCTTGGGGGCTTCGACCGGCGGGCTATCGGACATAGCTGGCTCCGTTGATGTCGAGCACCGCCCCGGTCATCGAAGGCGGCGCGGAAAGCGCGCAGAAGCGGGCGAGCACCGCCACTTCATCGGTATCCGCGACCCGGCCGAGCGGGATGTCGGCGAGCAGCTTCTCGCCGCCGCGGCTGGCGAGATACTCGTCGGCCATGCCGGTCATCGTGAAGCCCGGGCAGATCGCGAAGGCGAGGATGCCCTGGCGCGCATAGCCGCGCGCGATGCTCTTGGTCATGCCGACCATGCCCGCCTTGGAGGCGGCATAGTGCCAGTGCGCCGGGCTGTCGCCGCGATAGGCCGCCCGGCTCGCCATGTTGACGATGCGGCCGGGGCGTCCTCCCGCCTGCCAGTGGCAGATGGCGAGACGGCAAAGCTCGGCGGAGGCGGTGAGGTTCACCCGCATCGTCCGCTCCCAGTTCGCCACCCAGTCGTCGTGATCGATGTCGAGCGGGTTGCTCTCGAACACGCCGGCATTGTTGATGACCACGTCGATCCGGCCGTCCAGCGCATCAAGCGCCTTCGCCCAAAGTGCCTGGGGTGCGGCGGGATCGGCGAAGTCGGCGGGCATGCCGCTTCGCGTGCCCTGGCCGATCAGGCGGACATTATCGTTCTTGAAGCTCTCGGCGATCGCGGCACCGATGCCGCGGCTCGCGCCGGTGAGGAGGATATGGCTGGCCATGCACCTGCGTAGCGCTTCGCCCGGTCCCCGTCATCCCCGCGGAGGCGGAGGTCCAGAGTAGCAAGTGCTGTCCTGCTTGCCCCTGGATCCCTGCCTTCACGGGAATGACGAAGTTCTAGGCCGCTACGCTGCTGGAGAAGCTCTCCGCGGCGGTGCGCAGCTTGTGGAGGCGGTCGTCGACTTCGGCCACGTCCTTCTGGAGCGTATCGATCTCGTGCGTCACCGACTTGGTGTCCTCGCGGATCGCGCCGATCGTGGCGGACATCGAGTCGGCGGCAAGCGCTGTCTCGTCCACTGCCGCGGTGATCGCAGTAACGGTCTGCGCCTGGATTTCCATCGCGCCGCGGATGCGGTTGGCACTTGCCTGGACTTCGCTGACCGTCGAGCGGATCGAGGCATTGGTCTCCACCGTGCTCTTCGTCGCCGACTGGATCGCGGCGATCTTGGCGGCGATGTCGTCGGTGGCGCGGGCGGTCTGGTTGGCCAGGCTCTTCACTTCCTGCGCGACCACCGCGAAGCCGCGGCCGGCATCACCGGCACGAGCCGCCTCGATCGTCGCGTTGAGCGCGAGCAGGTTGGTCTGGCCGGCAATGTCGCGGATCAGGCCGAGGATCGATTCAATCGACTTGGCGTGGTCGCTGAGCGCTTCGCTCATGCCCACCGCATCGGTCGCCTGGCTCGAAGCCCGCGTGGCGATACCCGCTGCTGCTTCCACTTCCATGCGTGCGTCCTCGATCGCGCGGATCAGGCCCGCGGCGGTCTGTGCCGCCTCGCGCATCGCCACCGCCGACTGCTCGGCCGCAGCGGCGACTTCCGACGCCTTGCCCAGCATCCCGCGCGCCGAGCCCGAGGCGCCCTGCGCCTGCACCCGGATGCGATTGGCGAGGCCGGTGGCCCCTTCGATCGACTCGGCGATGCTCGCCTTGAACTTCTGCGAACGGTCGCGGCGCGCCTGATCGGCATAGGCCGCGTCGCGCGCACCGAGATGGCCGGCCATCAGGTCGGCCTCGGCCATCGCCATGCGCTGGACGACGTCGCAGAGACGCCCCAGCTTCTCGGCATCGCCGGGCAGCGCCTCGCGCAGCGCGCGCATCGTGGCGCTATGGGCATAGGAGAAGGCAGCGACCACCGCCGGCAGCGGAATGCCCGCGGCATAGGTCTGGGTGGCATAGGCGCACACCATCTCGACCCATTCCTCGCTGAACGGCTTCTCGAACTTCACCGTGCCGTAGCGCGTGCCGTTGGCGACCTGCGCTTCGTAGAGCGCGGGATCGTCGAACACGTCGCGCATTGCCTGGCTCGCCGGCATCGCCTTGAAATGGACCCAGAAGCCCTCGGCGATCTCGCGCTGGCGATGGCCGATCAGCGTGACGATCTCGCGGCAGCCCGCTTCGATCGCACCATCCCAGTCATATTCGCGGCGATGATCCTCCACCGTCCGCATGCCGCCGCTCCAGCGGCCGGGTTCGCGTGCAACTACCATCATGTCCTCCCCCTCAGGCCGCGACCTTGGCGATGAAATCGCTGGCGCTGCCCTTCAGGCTGCCGAGTTGCCCCTCGAGCGCGGCAAAGCCCTGGCCGACCCGGTCGATCTCGCTCGCCACGGCTTCGGTATCCTCGCGGATCGCGCCGATCGTGGCGGACATCGAGTCGGCGGCTAGCGCCGTCTCGTCGACCGCCGCGGTGATCGCGGTCACGGTCTGCGCCTGGACTTCCATCGCGACACGGATGCGGTTGGCGCTTTCCTGCACCTCGGTCACCGTCGAGCGGATCGAGGCATTGGTCTCGACCGTGCTCTTCGTCGCCGACTGGATCGCGGCGATCTTGGCGGCGATGTCGTCGGTGGCGCGGGCGGTCTGGTTGGCCAGGCTCTTCACTTCCTGCGCGACCACCGCGAAGCCGCGGCCGGCGTCGCCGGCACGAGCCGCCTCGATCGTCGCGTTGAGCGCGAGCAGGTTGGTCTGGCCGGCAATGTCGCGGATCAGGCCGAGGATCGATTCAATCGACTTGGCGTGGTCGCTGAGCGCTTCGCTCATGCCCACCGCATCGGTCGCCTGGCTCGAAGCGCGCGTGGCGATACCCGCTGCTGCTTCCACTTCCATGCGTGCGTCCTCGATCGCACGGATCAGGCCCGCGGCGGTCTGCGCCGCCTCGCGCATCGCCACCGCCGACTGCTCGGCCGCAGCGGCGACTTCCGACGCCTTGCCCAGCATCCCGCGCGCCGAAGCGGAGGTGTGGCTGGCCTGGACGCGGAGCTGCTCGCCTTCGCGCGAGGCGCGCTGGACGGTGCCGCCGATCGAATCGCGGAAATCCTCGGCGAGCCGGTCGCGCGCCGCCTGGGCGCTGTGTTCGCGGTACATGTTGTAGATCTCGACCGTGATGTCGCCTTCCAGCGCCGACAGCCGCATCAGCGTGTCGATCAGCCCGGCGAGTCGCGCATTCTCGGCGCCGACACGGCGGATCAGGATCTCGAGCGCCGCCCGGTCGCTCGCGCTGATCATCGAAAGCAGCGCCATCGGCGGCACATTGGCGGCATAGGCAGCGGCAACCGAGCGCTCGATCGACTCGATCCAGGCACGGCCTTCGGGATCGAGGAAACGGTTCTTGAGGAAGACCACGCCGACATCGATCATCTTCTGCGTGTCGTCGGGCGCCCAGTTGCGCTCATCGGCGAAGCAGCGCAGCCACTGATGCCAATAGGCTTCGGAAACCGCGCGGATCTCGGGCTCCAGCGCTTCCCAGGCGGCGCGGCCGGAAGCGGCGAGCGATCCTTCGATATCGAAGATGCGCAGGCGCGCGCGCACATCGATGCGGGCGGCTACGGTGCCCGGCATGGGCAGGTCTTCGGACGAAACGGCGTTGGTCACGGAACAGTCCCCTGTGCGGCCGCGGGACGATCGGCCACTTGCTCCGCGATATGCGGGCGAACTGGTTAAGACCGGGTTAGTCAAGGCCCGATGTTGCGCATGCCAGCTTGCATCCGGCGACATGCGGACTAAGGAGACGGGCACCGACCGAGGAGGACTTCAATCTTGGCCAATGTGCGCAACACCGCGCGACCCCTGTCGCCGCATATGTCGATCTGGAAATGGGGCCCATCGATGGCGGCCTCGATCACGCACCGCGTCACCGGCAGCGGGCTGGCGACCGTGGGGACGATCCTGTTCGTCTGGTGGCTTGTCGCGCTGGCTTCCGGCCCGGCGGCCTATGCCTGCTTCCTCGACGTGTTCACGGTGAAGTCCGGCGCGCTCAACATCGTCGGCTATGTCTTCGGAATCGGCCTTACCTACTCCTTCTTCCAGCACCTGAGCACCGGCGTGCGCCACTTCTTCCTGGACCAGGGCGCCAATTTCGAGCTCAAGGCCAACAAGACGACCGCGCTGCTGACCTATGTCGCCGCGATCCTCCTTACCATCGCCTTCTGGGGCTTCATCATCTGGGGTAAGACCAATGGGTAACGGCACCAGCATCGGCAAGGTCCGCGGCCTCGGCTCCGCCAAGGAAGGCGCGCATCACTGGTGGCACCAGCGACTGACCGGCGGCGCCAACCTGATCCTCACTTTGTGGTTCGTGCTCAGCGTCGCGCTGCTGCCGGCTTATGATTTCGAGACGGTCCGCCACTGGCTGGCCCAGACCCAGGTCGCGGTGCCGCTGATCCTGCTCGTCATCGCCACCTTCTATCACTTCCGCCTCGGCCTGCAGGTGGTGATCGAAGACTATATCCATGACGAAGTGCACATCGTGCTGATGGTGCTGCTGAACTTCTTCACGCTGACGACCGGCACGCTCGCCATCTTCTCGATTCTCAAGATCGCCTTCACGGCAGGAGCTGCGCTCTGATGTCCGCCTACAAGATCATCGACCACACCTATGATGCCGTCGTCGTCGGCGCCGGCGGTTCGGGCCTGCGCGCCACCATGGGCTGCGCCGAGGCCGGGTTGAAGACCGCCTGCATCACCAAGGTGTTCCCCACCCGCTCGCACACCGTCGCCGCCCAGGGCGGCATCGCGGCGAGCCTCGGCAACAACACGCCCGATCACTGGTCGTGGCACATGTTCGACACCGTCAAGGGCTCCGACTGGCTCGGCGACCAGGACGCGATCGAGTACATGGTCCGCGAGGCTCCGGCCGCGGTCTATGAGCTCGAGCATGCCGGCGTGCCGTTCAGCCGCAACGACAATGGCACGATCTACCAGCGCCCGTTCGGCGGCCACATGCAGAACATGGGCGAAGGCCCGCCCGTGCAGCGCACCTGCGCCGCGGCGGACCGTACCGGCCACGCCATGCTCCACGCGCTCTACCAGCAGAGCCTGAAGTATGACGCCGACTTCTACGTCGAATATTTCGCGCTCGACCTGATCATGGAAGATGGCGCCTGCCGCGGCGTGATCGCCTTGTGCATGGAAGACGGCTCGATCCACCGCTTCCGTTCGCATGCCGTGGTGCTCGCCACCGGCGGCGGCGGCCGCGTCTACCAGTCGGCGACCTCGGCGCACACCTGCACCGGCGACGGCAACGGCATGGCGCTGCGCGCGGGCATCGCGCTGCAGGACATGGAGTTCGTCCAGTTCCACCCGACCGGCATCTACGGCGCCGGCGTCCTCATCACCGAGGGCGCGCGCGGTGAAGGCGGCTACCTGACCAACTCCGAGGGCGAGCGCTTCATGGAGCGCTATGCCCCGTCGGCCAAGGACCTTGCCAGCCGCGACGTCGTCGCGCGCTCGATGGCGATGGAAATCCGCGAGGGCCGCGGCGTCGGCAAGGAGAAGGATCACATCTTCCTTCACCTCAACCATATCGATCCGAAGATCCTGCACGAGCGCCTGCCGGGCATCACCGAGACCGGCAAGATCTTCGCCGGCGTCGACCTGACCCGCCAGCCGCTGCCGGTGGTGCCGACCGTCCACTATAATATGGGCGGCATCCCCACGAACTATCACGGCGAAGTCGTCCGCAATAAGGACGGCGATCCGGACTCGGTCGTCCCCGGCCTGTTCGCGGTCGGCGAAGCGGCCTGCGTGTCGGTCCACGGCGCCAACCGCCTCGGCTCCAACTCGCTGATCGACCTCGTCGTGTTCGGTCGCGCCACCGGTCTCCGCCTCAAGGAGCTGCTCAAGCCCGGCATGAAGCACAACGAGCTTCCCAAGGGTTCGGAGGAGTTCGCGCTCGGCCGCCTCGATCACTTCCGCAACGCCAAGGGCGAAAAGCCCACCGCGCAGATCCGCGCCGACATGCAGAAGACGATGCAGCGCCACTGCGCCGTGTTCCGCGACAGCGAGCTGCTCGCCGAGGGCGTGAAGCACATGGGCGAAGTCTATCAGGGCTTCCAGGATGTCGGCATCCAGGACCGCTCGCTGATCTGGAACACCGATCTGGTCGAGACGCTCGAGCTCGACAACCTGATCGGCCAGGCCGTCGTCACCATCGAGTGCGCCGCCAACCGCAAGGAAAGCCGCGGCGCGCACATGCACGAGGATTTCCCCGAGCGCGACGACAAGAACTGGATGAAGCACACCGTCGCCACCTTCGACGGCTGGGGCGGCAAGGGCGGCGCGACGAACATCGATTACCGCCCGGTCCACGACTACACGCTCACCGACGAGATCGAGTACATCAAGCCGAAGAAGCGGGTGTACTGATTTGAACGCGCACCAGGTGGTTCGTCGGGCGTGAAGCGCCTGCTCACCGCCTGGTGCATCGGCATCGCCGCCGTCGGCATCACGGTGCCGGCGGCGCTGATCCTGCCCCAGCCGGCCTGCGCCGACAGCTGGATGCCGCCCGAGACGGAAACCATCCTCACGCCTGGCGGCAAATGCCGGCTCACCGTCTTTCCACGCGACCTGTCGAGCCAGCTCGATTATTTTTCCGACAAGGTCGACGGCAAGGAGCCCGCGGGGCAGCAGCCCGGCGGCTCCGACGCGGCACACGCGCTGCTTGAGCGGCGTGGCCCGGATGGCCGCTGGCACCCGATCTGGCGCCGCGAGCTGATCAACGATGTGGCGCCGGTATATTCCTATGTCTCGGCTTCAGGCCGCTACGTCGTCACGCTCGACAATTGGCATAGCACTGGGTTGGGCGACCGCACCATCGTGATCTACGACACGCACGGCGGTACCCCGCGCCGTTTCGAGCTGCGCACGCTAATGGGCGATGACTATGTCGCCACGCTCCCCCGTTCGGTGAGTTCGATGCAATGGCATGGCGATGCCCGGATCTGTCGAGAAGCGCTCATCATTCCCGTCACGACACCGGACGGGGAGCATGAGGTCGAGATCGCACTCGACCTTTCCACGGGCAGCATCACACCGGTCGACGACTTCGAATGGCGAAAGGCACGGGCAGCGGCAGGGCCGGCACTGGCGGTGCTCAGGGCCAGCCTGCGGGCGCGATATGAAGCCCAGCGGTCGCCAATCCACGCCCCGCGCAATGCGGACGAGTTCGGATGGCATCACTATCTGGAAGAGGTGTGGTTCCGGACCGCACCCGACTGGCGGGAATATTATCCGACGATCACCGTGCTTCGCCTTCCCACTGCAGCCGACTACGCTCCCTCGCTCGGCTGGATGCACGAGGCATTTGCCGACCGCTTCGACAACTGGCCGCTGATGTTCGGCTCTGCAGACCAGGCCAATCTTGCGAACGTGCTGGTTGTGGAAGCTAGGCAGCTTCGCCCCGGCGCCTTGCGCGGTAACCGCGTCTATGTTGCGATCGACGAGGCCCTGTGGCCACGCATCCATGCCGCCCTCGCGCCGAGTGGTGCAACATTGATCCGCCTCGATCCGGCGACGCCAATTCCGCAACGTCAGGAACGCATGCCCGATCCTGCCATGCTTCTGGTGCAATAGTTCGCCAGCTGCGAACGGACCCTTTTCTTCGCACCGCCTCCCCGCCTAGATGCGAGCGACAGGGGGGCATCAAATGAGCGCATTCGAATTCATCTTCTCGTTCTTCGGGCTGCTGCTCGGCCTCGCGCTGGCCGAGGGACTGGGCGGCCTCTCGCGCGCGCTCAAGGCCAGTCACAAGGTGCGGATCGGCTGGGCGACCATCCTGCTCGGCGTCTTCGTCTCGTGCGATGTCGTGTCGTTCTGGATGTATGGCTGGGCGTTGCGCGATCTGCTGCCGCTCAACTGGCCGGTGCTGTTCTGCGGTTTCCTGGTGACCGCGGTCTATTATGTCGCCGCCTCGCTGATCTTCCCCGACGATCCCGAGGAATGGGGCGATCTCGACCTTTATTTCGACCGGCACCGCGGCAAGGTGCTGTCCGCCGTGCTGCTCTGCAATATCGCGCTGATTGCGACGACGATCGGTTTGGCCGGCACCAAGGGCATGTTCACCTTCCGGCTCTTCGTCCTCACCTGGTCCTTCTTCCCGGTGATCCTGCTCGCGATCGCGGCGCGGGACCGGCGGATCGTCATCGCCTGCCTGGCCTGGCTGATCGCGGTCTATCCGCTCACCGCCATCTGGCATTGAGGCACGGCGCTCCCCAGATGGCTTGACACCGCTCTCGCACCCGCGAGAGTGGTCGTTAACTAAATCGGGGGTTCTCGCCTGCCCATGCGTATCGCGTTCGCCATGCTTGCGGCGGTTGCCGCGCTCGCCGTCACGCCCGCCGCCGCCCAGTACAAGGCGCCCGAGCACAAGGCGGACTGGCCGGGGATGGTCTCCGGGCCCGACGGCATCGAAGGGCTCGATCCCGGCCCCGAGCTCCAGCGCGGGCGCTCGGCCAGGGCGATGCTCGCCGATACCCGCAAGCTCAACGTCGCGCTCAACGCGCTCCAGCCGCAGCGCAAGACGCTGGTCGACGCCTATGTCGTCTCGGTCGCGCTCGACAGCGATCCGGTGTTCGGGCGCGAGGCGCGCGAGGCCGGCAAGGTGCTTTCGCGCCGCTTCGATGCCGCCGGCCGGACGATCGTGCTGGGCGGCACCGCCGGCGCCATGCCGAGCGAGCTGCCGAACGGGTCGCTGACCAGCCTGACCCTCGCCCTCGCCCGCATCGCCGAGGTGATGGACAAGGAGCAGGACGTCCTCGTCCTCTACACCACGAGCCACGGCGCCAAGGTTGGCATCGCTTATCATGACGGCGACGAGGGCTATGGCATCCTCAGCCCCCGGCGGCTCGAATCCCTCCTCGACGAACTCGGCATCAAGAACCGGCTGCTGATCCTCTCGGCCTGCTATTCGGGCATCTTCGTCAGCCCGCTCTCCAGCCCCACCACCGCGCTGTTCACCGCTGCGTCGTCCGACCGGACCTCGTTCGGCTGCCAGGCGGACAATGACTGGACCTTCTTCGGCGATGCGATGATCAACCATGCGCTGCGCAAGGGCCAGCCGCTCGAAAAGGCATCGGACGAGGCGCGCATGCTGATCAACGACTGGGAAAGCATGGCGCGCGTCATGCCGTCCAACCCGCAAGTGACGATCGGCGCGGACGTCGCGACCTGGCTCGCCCCGCTCGAGGCGCGCATGCCGCAAACGGATACCCCACCCGTCGGCCGCCCGGCGACCGACATGCTCAAACGCGGCGGATAGCATGGCAGCCGAGGAAACCCTTCTGGAGCGGTTGATCCCGGGCGATCTGGAACACCAGATCCCCGCGGCGATCCAGAAGGCGCTTCCCGGCGGCTTCCGCAATCGCGTGCTCCAGGTCGGGCTCGGCCTGCTGATCACCTTCGGCTTCGCGTTCCTGGTCCGTCGCTGGGTCGAGCGGCGCGAAGCCCGGCGCCGGGTAATCGCACCCCGGCCCGCGGCCCCCACGCTTCCGCCCGCGCCACTGGAACCCGATCCGATCGCGGAAGTTACTGCGGCGATGACCGACGCGATCGACTCCCCCGCCACCCCGCAGGACGACGGCCAGGCCGCGCGCTACCCGCTGCTCGCCCGTCCGCACGTCGCCCTGTCCGGCCCGGTCGACCAGGCGATGTATGCCAGCTTCCGCGAACAGCTCGCCGCCGCCCCGCGCGAAGGCAGCCTCGTCGTCTCGCTTTCCACGCTCGGCGGCGATCCCGAAGTCGCCCGGCTGATGGGCGACGAGATCCGCCTGCTGCGCGACTATTCTGGCCGCGAGACGCTCTTCCTCGGCAAGGTCGCCGTCTACTCCGCCGGCGCGACCTTCATGGCCGCCTTCCCCGCCGACAAGCGCTTCCTCACCCGCGGCACCCGGTTGATGATCCATGAGCGCCAGATCCAGTCGACGCTCGATCTGTCCGGACCGCTGCGCATGCAGGTCGCCAGCCTCAAGGCCAAGCTGCACGAGATCGAGGAATCGGTGCGGATCGAGGAAGAGGGTTTCCGCGCCATCATTGCCGGCTCAAGCGTGCGTTTCGAATCCCTCGCCGAGCGCGCGCCGGCCAACTGGTATATCGAGGCGGAAGAGGCCCGTTCGCTCGGTCTGGTGCTTGATATCATCTGAGAGGTTGAGCCCGGCGGTTCGATTGGCTATCGCGCGGCCAAGCATAAGGAACCCCTCGATGGCCGAATTCCGCCTTCCCAAGAACAGCCGCATCTCCACCAAGGGCAAGGAGCACAAGGCGGACCCGGGCGCGAAGAACGTCAAGAAGTTCAAGATCTACCGCTACGATCCGGATTCGGGCGAGAATCCGCGCTACGACACGTTCGAAATCGACCTCGACGAATGCGGCCCGATGGTCCTCGACGCGCTCATCAAGATCAAGTCGGAGCAGGACAGCTCGCTGACCTTCCGCCGCTCGTGCCGCGAAGGCATTTGCGGCTCGTGCTCGATGAACATGGACGGGCGCAACGGCCTCGCCTGCACCACCGCGATCGAGGACATCAAGGGCGACATCCGCATCACCCCGCTGCCGCACATGGACGTGATCAAGGACCTCGTCCCTGACTTCACCCACTTCTATGCGCAGTACGCCTCGATCAAGCCGTGGCTGCAGACCGTGTCGACCACGCCCTCGGGCAAGGAGCGCCTCCAGTCGCCGGCCGACCGCGAGAAGCTCGACGGCCTGTACGAGTGCATCCTGTGCGCCTGCTGCTCGACCTCGTGCCCAAGCTACTGGTGGAACAGCGACAAGTTCCTTGGCCCGGCGATCCTGCTCCAGGCCTATCGCTGGCTGGCCGACTCGCGCGACGAGATGACCGGCGAACGCCTCGACAATCTCGAGGATCCGTTCCGCCTCTATCGCTGCCACACGATCATGAACTGCTCGAACGTCTGCCCGAAGGGCCTGAGCCCGGGCAAGGCGATCGCCGAGATCAAGAAGATGGAAGCCGAGCGCACGCTCTGATCCTGTGAACCAGCCCGGCCCCGAGCATTTCTTCTACGAAGATGATCCGGACCTGCCGGGCTGGAAGCGCTGGCAGATTCTGGACCAGGGCCGGTTCAACAGCTTCATCGGCTCGCTTTCGGTGAAGGCGAGCGGTGAGCGCACTGCGCTGGTCCGCCACCGCTTCGAGCGCCAGCACTCCAATTTGCGCGACCATATCCATGGCGGCGCGCTGGCCGGCTTCATCGACATGGCATTGTTCGCCGCCGCGCGCGGGCTGGGCGTACTTGCCGGCCCCGCCTCCACTGTCGACATGTCGATCCAGTTCATCGCCGGTGGTGCGATCGGCACCGATACCGAAGCCGAGATCGACCTGCTGCGCGAGACCGGCCGGATGCTGTTCCTGCGTGGCGTGGTCCGCCAGGGCGACGTGACCGTCGCCAGCTTCCTCGGCACCATCCGCAAGAGTTCGCCCCCGCCCAGATCATGACCAGCGTAATCGAGAAATACCGTGCCCTCGTTGCCGCGGGCGAGCTTCGCCCCGACCCCGAACAGGCCGCCGCCGCCGAACGGCTGAACAGCCTCGCCGGCGAACTGGAAGCGGTGCCGAAAAAGGGCAGCATCCTGTGGCGCGCACTCGGCCGCCTGCCCGAGCCGCCGCGCGGGCTCTACATCTGGGGCAGCGTCGGCCGCGGCAAGTCGATGCTGATGGACCTGTTCTACGAGACGGTGAACATCCGCCGGAAGCGCCGCGTCCATTTCCACGAATTCATGCTCGAAGTGCATGAGCGGCTCAACGAGGAGCGCAAGAAGGACACGCGCGATCCCGTCGTCGCGGTCGCCGATGCGATGGTCGAGGACACCCGCCTGCTCGCCTTCGACGAGATGGTGGTCAACAACCCCGCCGACGCGATGATCCTCTCGCGCCTGTTCACCGAGATGATGGGCCACGGCCTCACCATGGTCGCCACCTCAAACCGGGCGCCGCGCGATCTCTACAAGGATGGGCTCAACCGCCAGCTGTTCATCCCCTTCATCGAGCTGATCGAGGCGAAGATGGACGTGCTGACGCTGAACGGCCCGACCGACTATCGGCTCGATCGCCTGGGGCGGATGGATACCTGGCTGGTGCCGAACGGACCAGAAGCGACCAGGCAGCTCTCCGAAGCGTTCTTCCGCCTCACCGATTATCCGGTCGAGGACCGCGCCCATGTCCCGACCTGCGAGCTGCCGGTGCAGGGCGGGCGCGAGCTGCACGTGCCGAAATGCCTGAAGGGCGTCGCCGTCTTCTCGTTCAAGCGGCTGTGCGGCGAGGCGCGCGGCGCCGCCGACTATCTCGCCATCGCCCGGCGCTTCCACACGGTGATCTTGGTCGGCATCCCCAAGCTGGGGCCGGAGAACCGCAACGAGGCGGCGCGCTTCGTTACGCTGATCGACGCGCTCTACGAGCACAAGGTCAAGCTGCTCGCCGCCGCCGATGCCGAGCCGCAGGACCTGTACGAGACGGGCGACGGCCGCTTCGAGTTCGACCGCACCGTCAGCCGCCTGATGGAAATGCGCTCGGATACCTACCTGGCCGAGGGCCACGGCGAGCAATAGGGCGAGCATCCGTATGCAAGTCCCCCTCCCTTCCAGGGAGGGGCGCAGAAGCAACCAATCCCGATATATTGGTCTGGCCGAATGGCCTGACCCGCGATAGGCTCCCCGCAAAAGCAAAATAGGGAGAGACTATGCGCCTGATCGGGTTCGCGCTTGCGGCGTTACTGGCACCCATGAGCGCTTCGGCGCAGACCCTGGTCGCGGCCGACCTTCGCCCGGGCCAGAGCCTGGACGGCGCCTGGCACTGGTCGGTCGATCCCTATCGCGATGGCGTCGCCGGCTTCCATGGCGGTCCGCCTTCGGAAAGCACCGCGCGCTACCAGGACAAGATCCAGGCCGAGGAAGCCGAGAAGCGCCCGACCGCGCTGTTCGAGTTCGACATGCAGCGCTCGGCGATCACGCACCTGCCCGGCAGCTGGATCGGTCATGCCCCGGAGATGCGCTATTATCAGGGCCTGGTCTGGTACCAGCGGACTTTCGACTACACGCCGGTCACCCCGGGCAAGCGCGTCTATCTGCGCTTCGGCAGCGCTGATTACGCCGCCAGCGTGTTCCTCAACGGCAAGCCGGTCGGCAAGCATGTCGGCGCCTTCACCCCCTTCGCCTTCGACGTGACCGACAGGCTGCGCCCGGGCAGCAACCAGATCACCGTGGGCGTCGATTCCGCCCGCACCGACAGCGACGTGCCGCCGCCGGTCACCGACTGGGAGACCTATGGCGGCATCACCCGCTCGGTGCGCCTGGTCACCGTGCCCGAGACGTTCGTGGACGATGCGTTCGTACGGCTCGGCAAGGACGGCCGCATCGCAGTCTCGGCGCAACTGCTCGGGTCGCAGGCCGCGAACGCACCGATCCGCCTCGCCATCCCCGCGCTCGGCGCCACGCTCGAAGGGCGTACCGATGGCGAAGGCAGATGGAGCGCCAGCCTGCCGACGCCGCGCGGGCTGCAGCGCTGGTCTCCGGAGAATCCGAAGCTCTACGACGTCGAGATCGCCTCTGGCGCGGACCGCTTCGCCGATCGCGTCGGCTTCCGTACGATCGAAGTGCAGGGCGACCGGATCCTGCTCAACGGCAAGTCGATCTTCCTGCGCGGCATCTCGATGCACGAGGAGGAGCTCGGCAAGGATCCCGTCCGTGCGATGAGCCCCGCCGCCGCGCGGGCGCTGTTCTCCGAGATCAAGCAGGGTCTGCACGGCAATTTCGTGCGCCTGGCGCATTATCCGCATGACGAGGGCACCACCCGCCTCGCCGACGAGATGGGCCTGCTCGTATGGAGCGAAGTGCCGGTCTATTGGCGCGTCGCCTGGGGCAATGCCGATACGCTCGCGACCGCGCGCCGGATGATCGCCGAGAATATCCGCCGCGACCGCAACCGCGCTGCGATCGTGCTGTGGAGCGTCGCCAATGAAACGCCGGTATCGGACGCCCGCAACGCCTTCCTCCGCACGCTGATCGGGGATGTCCGCGCGCTCGACAACAGCCGGCTCGTCACCGCCGCGCTGCTCAGCGATCGCAAGGGCAAGGAGATGCGGATCAACGATCCGCTGGTCGGCGATCTCGATGTGATGGCGATCAACACCTACAATGGCTGGTATTCGGATGACCCGCTCGCCGCGATCCCGAGCTTCACCTGGGCCAGCCCGGTGACCAAGCCGCTGATCTTCTCCGAGTTTGGTGCCGATGCGCTCTATGGCTATCACGACGGCGCCGCGGCCCCGCACAAGTTCAGCGAGGAATATCAGGCCGAATATTATCGCCGCACCCTGGAGATGGCGGCCAAGGTGCCGTTCCTGCGCGGCCTCAGCCCCTGGATCCTCAAGGACTTCCGCTCCCCGCGCCGCCAGCACCCGGTCTATCAGCAGGGCTGGAACCGCAAGGGGCTGATCTCGGAGACCGGCCAGCGCAAGCAGGCGTTCGGCGTGCTCGCCGATGACTATGCCGCGCGAGAGAAGGCGGAGCGTTAGGCCGCCAGCGCCGCCGCCAGCTCCTGCCCCTTCCTCGTCAGCGCATAGAGCGGCAGCGGCGGGTAGCGGTCCTCGAGCCGGCGGCGGACCAGTTCCTCGTCGATCACTGCCTTGAGCGTCGTCGAGAGGGCGCGCGGGGTGACCGGGGCCAGCCGCGCCTGGAGTGCGCCGAAGCGGGTCCAGTCCGGCCCCAACCCGGCAACCAGCGGCAGCGACCAGCGCGGCAGGTCGCCCGCCCCCAGCCGCAGCCGCGCCCGCGCTTCCTCGATCCGCCCGCACAATGCCGCGACCGGGCGGCCGGCATCGCTCAGCACATATTCGGGGCGCAGCGGATGGCCATGGCCGGGGTTGGGCAGCACCCAGCCGCATTCCCTGAGATACGCCAGACAGCGCGACAGGCTGTTGTGCGGCAGGTCGAACGCGCGTGCCATCACCGCGAAGCGCGCGCCGTGCTCGCGGTGGAGCAGGGCCAGCACCGGGATCGCCCAGCGATTGGACTCCAGGGTGCGCAGCAGCTGCGCGGGATCAGGGGGAATTGACTCCATCACCAAATTCATATCGACTATATAAATGTAACCATAGAGTCGGAGAATCCAGATGGCAACCACGCTTGAAGCCCCTGCCCGCGCCGCGCTCGGCTATGATGGCGGCCTGACCTGCGCAATCAACGTCACCGATCTCGACGCCGGCATCGCCTGGTATCGCGACGTTCTGGGGATGAACCTGCTCTACCGCGTCGATGAGATCGCCTGGTGCGAGTTCGAAAGCCCGGTGGCGCGCGTCAATGTCGGCCTTGCCCAGCGCGAGAGCGTGATCCAGGGCGGCGGCGCGACGCTCACTTTCGGGGTTGTCGACATCGAAGCGGCACAGAAGGTGCTCGACTCCGCGGGCGTGCGGCAGGATGGACCGATCCAGGATATCCCGGGCATGGTCCGGCTGCTCACCTTCTACGATCCCGACGGCAATGCGCTGATGCTCTACCAGGATCTGATGCAGGGCGGCTGAGCCCGATCCGCGGGGCCGGGGAAGCGCCGCGCGCCCGCGAGCAAGGCGGCGCAACCCCTTATTGCAGTTGCGAATTAGTTGCAAAGATAATCGCGGCCCATCCTTTTTCATGGGTTGCGACTCTCCTATTATGGGCCTAAGCCGCCACCGCTTTCACCGGCACGCCGGTACGTGCGTGCTGGTGTCCGGTTGAACCAGACCCATAGGGAGTATCCATGGCCCGCAAGAAGATCGCGCTGATTGGCGCCGGCAACATCGGCGGTACGCTCGCGCACCTCGCAGCACTCAAGGGCCTGGGCGACATCGTCCTGTTCGACGTCGTCGAAGGCGTGCCCCAGGGCAAGGCGCTCGACCTGTCGCAGTGCGGCCCCGTCGAGGGCTTCGACGCCAAGATCATCGGCTCGAACGACTATGCCGACATCGCGGGCGCCGACGTGATCATCGTCACCGCCGGCGTCGCCCGCAAGCCGGGGATGAGCCGCGACGACCTGCTCGGCATCAACCTCAAGGTCATGAAGGCCGTCGGCGAGGGCATCGCCGCCCATGCGCCCGACGCGTTCGTGATCTGCATCACCAACCCGCTCGACGCGATGGTCTGGGCGCTGCGCGAATTCTCGGGCCTGCCGCACACCAAGGTGGTGGGCATGGCCGGCGTGCTCGACTCGGCGCGCTTCAGCCACTTCCTCGCCGAGGAATTCGGCGTGTCGGTCAAGGACGTGAACACCTTCGTGCTCGGCGGCCATGGCGACACCATGGTCCCGGTCCTCGAATATTCGACCGTGTCGGGCATCCCCGTCGCCGACCTGATCGAGATGGGCTTCTCGACCAAGGAAAAGATCGACGAGATCGTCAAGCGCACCCGTGGTGGCGGCGGCGAGATCGTCGCGCTGCTCAAGACCGGCTCGGCCTTCTACGCCCCGGCGACCAGCGCGATCGCGATGGCCGAGGCCTATCTCTACGACCAGAAGCGCATCCTGCCGGCTGCCGCGCACCTGACCGGCCAGTACGGCGTCGACAATCTCTACGTCGGCGTGCCGGTGCTGTTCGGCAAGGACGGCGTCGAGAAGATCGTCGAGGTCAAGCTGTCGGACGAGGCCAAGGCCAATCTGACGGTCTCGGTCGACGCGGTGAAGGAACTGCTGGTCGCCTGCAAGGCGATCGACGGCTCGCTCGCCTGATCATGACTGCGCAGCGCTCCGGCCTGCTCGCGATCGCCGCGCTTGCCTGTGCAAGCGTGGCTTCGCTGTTGCCGGCGCCCGCAATGGCCCAGGAGGCCACGCCCACGGCGCCCGCCGAGCCGGTGCCGCTGTTCCAGGCCGCCTGCATCAGCGGCGCGGTGCGGCTGAGCAAGAGCGTCGCCGAGCCGATGACCTTCGCCTCGCTGCCCGCCGCCGCGCAGCGCGCGCTCGGCGCCGGCACCGTCGCGACGCGCGCCGAGGCCGAGAAGCTGCCCGCGCCCACCGCGGCGCAGGTGCCCAACACCATCTACCGGATCTCCGGTGGCCAGCTCTATCTGCTGCCGCCCACCGCCCAGCCCAGCCACACTCCGATCGGCGATAGCTGCATCGTGCTGTGGTACGCGCTGTCCGACGAGGATTATCCCGCCGCACGCAAGCTCGTCCTGCCGAACGAGGACGCCGTGCCGCTCTCCGCACGCCCCACCGCCAGCGCGGTCGGTGCGTCGGTTGCCACTTCCGCTCGCGAGGACGTTCGCGTGACCGCCGCCGCCTATGGCGGCTGGGTCGTGCTGCGCTCCTCCTCCCTAACCGAATCCAAAGCGCCTGGAGCCCAGTGAACGCATGAGCATCCTGATCAACAAGAACACCAAGGTCATCACCCAGGGGATGACCGGTGAGACCGGCACCTTCCACACCCAGCAGGCGCTCGCCTATGGGACGCAGATGGTCGGCGGTGTGACCCCCGGCAAGGGCGGCACCGAGCATATCGGCCTGCCCGTGTTCGACACCGTCACCGAAGCCGTCACCAAGACCGGCGCCGACGCCTCGGTCATCTACGTGCCGCCGCCCTTCGCCGCCGACTCGATCCTCGAGGCGATCGACGCCGAAGTGCCGCTGATCGTCTGCATCACCGAGGGCATTCCGGTGCTCGACATGGTCAAGGTGAAGCGCGCCCTTTCGGGTTCGAAGTCGCGCCTGATCGGCCCGAACTGCCCCGGCCTGCTGACCCCGGGCGAGTGCAAGATCGGCATCATGCCGGGCTCGATCTTCTCGAAGGGCTCGGTGGGCGTCGTCTCGCGCTCGGGCACCCTCACCTATGAGGCGGTGTTCCAGACCACCAATGCCGGCCTCGGCCAGACCACCGCGGTGGGCATCGGCGGCGACCCCGTCAACGGCACCAACTTCATCGACGTGCTCGAGCTGTTCCTCGCGGACGACGAGACCAAGTCGATGATCATGATCGGCGAAATCGGCGGCTCGGCCGAAGAGGAAGCCGCGCAGTTCCTGATCGACGAGGCCAAGCGTGGCCGCAAGAAGCCGATGGCCGGCTTCATCGCGGGCCGCACGGCGCCTCCGGGCCGCCGCATGGGCCATGCCGGTGCGATCGTCTCGGGCGGCCAGGGCGGCGCCGAGGAAAAGATCGCGAAGATGGAAGAGGCGGGCATCCGCGTCGCGGCCAGCCCGTCGGAGCTCGGCTCCACGCTGGTCGAAGTGCTCAAGGGCTGAATTGTAACGTGCGCGCTCCTATCTCCTTCACGGAATGGGAGCGCTAACACAGACTGGAATTGACTATGGGCTATGAGGGCCTGGACTTCGACGAGATCGCCGGCGGTGTGAGCCCCGCCTTCGTCGAGACGATGTACCGCCGCTACAAGGCGGATCCGACCGGCGTCGAGCCGCAGTGGCAGCAGTTCTTCGATGGCCTCGAGGATGCGGCCTCGGGCCCCAGCTGGGCGAACCCGCGCTGGCCGCTCGCCGAGACGGATGCCCTCACCGCCGGGCTCGATCCCACCCAGATGGAGCCCGCGCCCAAGCCCGCCAAGGGCGGCGCTGCCCCTGCCAAGCCGGCCGGCCCGGCCGCGTCGGAAGCAGACATCGCCCGCGCTGCCGGCGATTCGATCCGCGCGATGCTGCTGATCCGCACCTACCGGGTGCGTGGCCACCTCGCCGCTTCGCTCGATCCGCTCGGCCTGGCCCGCCAGGACCTGCCTGCCGACCTGACGCCGGAATATCATGGCTTCACCGGCGCCGATCTCGATCGCCCGATCTATCTCGGCGGCACGCTCGGCCTGGAAAAGGCGACCGTGCGCGAGATCGTCGCGATCCTGCAGGCCAATTACTGCGGCAATGTCGGCCTTGAGTACATGCACATCGCCGATGTCGAGGAGCGCCGCTTCCTCCAGGATCGGATGGAGGGCAAGGACAAGGCCATCCAGTTCACCGCCGACGGCAAGAAGGCGATCCTCTCCAAGGTCATCGAGGCCGAGGAGTGGGAGAAGTTCTGCGGCAAGAAATATGTCGGCACCAAGCGCTTCGGCCTCGACGGCGGCGAAGCGATGATCCCGGCGATGGAAGCCATCATCAAGTATGGCGGCCAGCTCGGCGTGCGCGAGATCGTGTACGGCATGGCGCATCGCGGCCGGCTGAACATGCTCACCAACGTGATGTCGAAGCCGTATCGCGCGATCTTCCACGAATTCTCGGGCGGCTCGTCCAATCCGGACGACGTCGGCGGCTCGGGCGACGTGAAGTATCACCTCGGCACCAGCACCGACCGCGAGTTCGACGGCATCAGCGTCCATATGTCGCTGGTCGCCAACCCGTCGCACCTTGAAGCGGCCGATCCGGTCGTGCTCGGCAAGACCCGCGCGATCCAGACGATCGCCAACGACCTGGAAGCGCATACCGGTTCGCTGCCCGTGCTGCTGCACGGCGACGCCGCGTTCGCCGGCCAGGGCATCGTCTGGGAGTGCCTCGGCTTCTCGGGCATCCGCGGCTACAACACCGGCGGCTGCCTCCACTTCATCATCAACAACCAGATCGGCTTCACGACGAGCCCGCAGTTCGCGCGCTCCTCGCCCTATCCGTCGGACGTCGCAAAGGGCGTCCAGGCGCCGATCTTCCACGTCAATGGCGACGATCCCGAAGCGGTCACCTTCGCCTGCAAGATGGCGATCGAGTTCCGCCAGACCTTCAAGCGCGATGTCGTGATCGACATGTGGTGCTATCGCCGCTTCGGCCATAACGAAGGCGACGAGCCCTCGTTCACCCAGCCGCTGATGTACAAGGCGATCCGCCAGCATCCGTCGGTCAGCGTCGTCTATTCGAAGAAGCTGATCGCCGAAGGCACGATCGACCAAGGCTTCGTCGACGAGAAGGTGAAGCAGTTCAACCTGCTGCTCGAAGGCGAGTTCGAAGCGGGCAAGTCGTACCTCCCCAACAAGGCGGACTGGTTCGGCGGCCGCTGGTCGGGCCTGTCGGTTCCGGGCGATGCCGAGACGGCACGCCGCTCGGTCGAGACCGGCATCGAGAAGAAACTGTTCGACAGCCTCGGCCGCACGCTGACCGAAGTCCCCTCGGACCTCGAGATCCACAAGACGCTGGGCCGCGTGCTCGATGCGAAGCGTGCGATGTTCTCGTCGGGCGAGAATTTCGACTGGGCGACCGGCGAAGCGCTGGCCTTCGGCTCGCTGCTCTCGGAAGGCTATGGCGTCCGTCTCTCGGGCCAGGACGTCGGCCGCGGCACCTTCTCGCAGCGCCACGCGGTTTGGGTCGATCAGAAGGATGAGCATCGCTACATCCCGCTCTCGACCATCCCGCACGGCACCTTCGAAGTGCTCGATTCGCCGCTCTCGGAATATGGCGTGCTCGGCTTCGAATACGGCTATGCGCTTGCCGATCCGAAGACGCTGGTACTGTGGGAAGCGCAGTTCGGCGACTTCGCCAATGGCGCGCAGATCATGATCGACCAGTTCATCGCCGCGGGCGAGGCCAAGTGGCTCCGCGCCAACGGCCTGGTGATGCTGCTGCCGCACGGCTATGAAGGCCAGGGCCCCGAGCACAGCTCGGCGCGTCCGGAGCGCTATCTGCAGCTCTGCGCGGAAGACAATATGCAGGTCGTCAACATCACGACGCCGGCAAACTACTTCCACCTGCTGCGCCGCCAGATGCACCGCACCTTCCGCAAGCCGCTGGTGCAGATGACCCCGAAGTCGCTGCTCCGCCACAAGCTGGCGGTGTCGAAGGCCGAGGACTTCCTGGGCGACAGCCACTTCATGCGCATCCTCAGCGATCCGTCGGCGCCGGCGGATACCGAGGTGAAGCGCCTGGTGCTGTGCACCGGCAAGGTCGCCTATGACCTGATCGAGGCACGTGACGCCGCCGGTGACAAGAACACCGCGATCGTCCGCATCGAGCAGCTCTATCCCTTCCCGGGCGAGGCCCTGGCCAAGCGCATCGCGCGCATGACCAACCTCGAGGAAGTGATCTGGGCGCAGGAAGAGCCGAAGAACAACGGCTACTGGTTCTTCGTCGAGCCCTTCATCGAGGCCAGCCTGGCCGAGGCGAAGTGCAAGGTGCAGCGTCCGCGCTATGCCGGCCGCGCGCCGGCCGCTGCGGTCGCCACCGGCCTGATGAAGCGCCACCAGGCCGAACAGGGCGCGCTGATCGCAGACGCGCTTGGTCACAATGTCCGCGAAGAAATTCGCCGGACCCGCAACAACTGAGATCCCCAGGGAACGAGGAAAGACAATGGCAGACGTTAAAGTCCCGGTGCTGGGTGAATCGATCACCGAAGCCACGCTTGGTGAATGGCTGAAGAACCCGGGTGACCCCGTCGCGCTCGACGAGCCGATCGCGAGCCTCGAGACCGACAAGGTCTCGGTCGAAGTCGGCAGCCCGGTTGCCGGCGTGATGGGCGATCAGCTCGTCAAGATCGGCGACACGGTCGAGGTCGGCGCGGTGATCGCCGTGGTGACCGAGGGCGGCGCCGCCGCCGCTGCTCCGGCGCCCGCCGCGGCCCCGGCTGCCGCGCCGGCTCCGGCCGCCGCGCCTGCTCCGGCAAGCTCGGAAGCCGCTGCGCTGTCGCCGTCGGTGCGCCGCGCGGTGCTCGAGACCGGCGTCGATCCGTCGACCGTGCAGGGCACCGGCAAGGACGGCCGCCTGACCAAGGACGACGTGCTGACCGCGGCGAGCAACAAGCCCGCCCCGGCCGCCGCGCCGGCACCCGCCGCTGCTCCGGCAGCCTCGGCGAGCGGCCGCAAGGAAGAGCGCGTCAAGATGACGCGTCTCCGCCAGACCGTCGCCAAGCGCCTCAAGGAAGCGCAGAACACCGCCGCGATGCTCACCACGTTCAACGACGTGGACATGACCGCGGTGATCGAGGCGCGCGCCAAGTACAAGGATTTGTTCGAGAAGAAGCACGGCGTTCGCCTCGGCTTCATGGGCTTCTTCGTGAAGGCCGCCTGCATGGCGCTCAAGGACATCCCGGGCGTCAACGGCTCGATCGAGGGCGATGAGATCGTCTATCACGACTATTGCGACATCTCGGTCGCCGTATCGGCCCCGCAGGGCCTGGTCGTCCCCGTGATCCGCGATGCCGAGACCCTGTCGGTCGCCGGCATCGAGAAGACGATCGGCGACTTCGGCAAGCGCGCCAAGGACGGTACGCTCAAGATGGAAGAGATGAAGGGCGGCACCTTCACCATCTCGAACGGCGGCGTGTTCGGCTCGCTGATGTCGACCCCGATCATCAACCCGCCGCAGTCGGCCGTGCTCGGCCTGCACCGCATCGAGGACCGCCCGGTGGTCCGCGACGGCCAGGTCGTCGTCCGCCCGATGATGTACCTCGCGCTCAGCTACGACCACCGCCTGGTCGACGGCCGCGAGGCGGTGACCTTCCTCGTCGCGCTCAAGAACGCGATCGAGGATCCGACCCGTCTGCTGATCGACCTGTAAGAACTGAAACGCATCCCTATCTTCCGTTCGTGCTGAGCTTGTCGAAGCACCGCTCTTCTCGAACGGAAGACAGGCAGCCCTTCGACAAGCTCAGGGCGAACGGAGTGAAAAATGGCTGAGTACGATTTCGACGTCCTGGTGATCGGTTCGGGCCCCGGCGGCTATGTCGCGGCGATCCGCGCGGCGCAGCTGGGCCTGCGCACCGGTTGTGTCGAGGGTCGCGAGACGCTGGGCGGCACCTGCCTCAACGTCGGCTGCATCCCGTCCAAGGCGCTGCTCAACGCGTCGGAGAAGTTCGACGAGGCCGTCAACGGCACCCTCGCCAAGCATGGCATCAAGCTGACCGGCGTCGAGCTCGACCTGGTCGGCATGATGGCCGACAAGGACAAGGCCGTGAAGGGCCTGACCGGCGGCGTCGAGTTCCTGTTCAAGAAGAACAAGGTCGAGTGGGTGAAGGGCTATGGCACCTTCGTCGACGCACACACCGTCCAGGTCGGTGACCGCACCGTCACCGCCAAGAACATCGTCATCGCCACCGGCTCCTCGGTCACCCCGCTGCCCGGCGTCGAGATCGACCAGAAGGTCGTCGTCGATTCGACCGGCGCGATCGCGCTCGACAAGGTCCCCGGCCACATGGTCGTCATCGGCGGCGGCGTGATCGGCCTCGAGCTCGGCTCGGTCTGGCAGCGCCTCGGCGCCAAGGTCACCGTGGTCGAGTTCCTCGACCAGCTGCTCCCGGGCATGGACGGCGACGTCCGCAAGGAAGCCGCCAAGATCTTCAAGAAGCAGGGCATGGAGATCAAGCTCTCCACCAAGGTGACCGGCGTCACCGTCAACGGCGGCAAGGCCACCGTGACGGTCGAGCCCGCCGCCGGCGGCGCCGCCGAGACGCTGGAAGCCGATGCCGTGCTGGTGTCGATCGGCCGCCGTCCGAACACCGAGGGCCTTGGCCTCGACAAGATCGGCCTCGAAGTGAACAAGCGCGGCCAGGTCGAGACCGACCACAGCTTCCGCACCAAGGTCGACGGCGTCTGGGCGATCGGTGACGTGATCCCGGGCCCGATGCTCGCGCACAAGGCCGAGGACGAAGGCATCGCGGTCGCCGAGAACATCGCCGGCCTCACCGGCATCGTGAACCACGACGTGATCCCCTCGGTGGTCTATACCCACCCCGAGATCGCCGGCGTCGGCCTGACCGAGGAGCAGGCCAAGGAGCGCGGCGAGGTCAAGGTCGGCAAGTTCCCGATGGCCGGCAACAGCCGCGCCAAGGCGATCGACGACACGGTCGGCTGGGTGAAGGTGATCGCCGACGCCAAGACCGATCGCGTGCTCGGCACCTGGATCATCACCTCGGTCGCCGGCACGATGATCGCGCAGGTCGCCCAGGCGATGGAGTTCGGCGCGACGTCGGAAGACATCGCCTATACCTGCCATGCGCACCCGACGCACAGCGAGGCGATCAAGGAAGCCGCCATGGCCGTGCTGGGCAAGCCGATCCACGTCTGACGGGAAGCGTCATCCCGGTGCAAGCAGGGATGATGGACAGAAAAAGCCCCTCCCCACCCGGGAGGGGCTTTTTTCTTGTCTCAGTGCACCGCCCAGGGCCCGCTCAGCTTCGGCCGCACGCGCAGCAGCGCAAAGGCGAGCACCGCGCTGGCGATCGGCGCCAGCCACAATGCCGTCCAGCCCCAGCGGCCATGGCTCGCCGCGCCCATCACCGCGCCGGCGACGAAGCCGAGCCACAGGAACAGATAGCGCGTCCACGCCCAGCGATCGGGATCGCCCATCAGCGCGCCCGCGAGCCCCTGCCCCAGCTTGACCAGCGATCCGGTCATATAGGTCACGCCCACCGTCACTTCGCCCTCGCGGTGGAGGATGCCGTTCTCGCAGCCCATAGCCATCGCCAGGAAGATCAGCACGAGCGGCCCCGGCATCAGGCTGGCGAGCGTCGCGGCGATCACCAGCAGCAGCGTCACCAGCGCCATGATGCTCTCGCGGAAGCGCGCCTGGCGCCAGCGCGTCACCACCGCGGCGAGGATCACGCCGCTGATGAAGCTCATCACCAATGCCCCCGCCACCGCCGCGACGCCGGGCATGTCATTGCCCAGGCCCACCGCCATGCGGGTGGTGTTCCCGCTCATGAACGAGGCGAAGAAACCGCCCAGGCTGGTAAAGGCCAGCGCATCGACGAAGCCGGCAAGCGCGGCGAGGCAGATGGCGATGACGACGAGCGGGGACTCTGTACGCTGCATGGCAGCCCTCATGCCCCAGCCGCGCATTTGACAGCAAGCCGTTCCCAGCATGAAACATTGGTCATGGAAGCCGTAGACGCCGCCGCCCGGATCGGGCCAATCCTCCCCTGGCTCGATATGCTCGGCATCGCCGTGTTCGCCGCCACCGGCGCGCTGGCCGCCGCGCACCGCGCCCAGACCTTCGTCACCGCAGCCTTCTTCGCGCTGGTCACCGGCGTCGGCGGCGGCACGATCCGCGACCTCCTGATCGGCGCCCCCGTCTTCTGGGTGCATGACGCCACCGTCGCCTCGCTGATCCTCGCGGTCGCGGTGCTGATCTGGATCACCCCGCAGCGCTGGTGGAACGATACCACCTTCGCCTGGCTCGATGCCTTCGGCCTGGCCGCCTATGCCGCGTTCGGCGCCGCCAAGGCGCTGGGCTATGGCATCCCGCCGGTGCCCGCCGCGGTGATGGGCGTGGTCACCGCCTGCGTCGGCGGCATCATCCGCGACGTGCTCGCCGGCGAGCCCTCGATCCTGATGCGCCCCGAGCTCTATGTCACCGCCGCCGCGCTCACCGGCGTGCTCCAGGTGGTGCTGACCCTGGCCGGCCTGCCGGTCTTCGTCGCCGGGCTGCTCGCGGCGAGTGCCGGCTTCGGGCTGCGGGCGGCGGCGATCATCTGGAAGCTCGGCCTGCCGGCCTATCGGGGAAGGCGCTGATGCTGCTTTCCCTGCTCCTCCTCGCCCAGGACCCGCTCGTCCCGCTCGATTACTGGCTGGGCAAATGCTGGCGCACGACCGAGCGCGGCCGCCGCGAGTTCACCCGCGCGGAATGAGCTAGATCGTCGCTTCCGGACTCTCGTGCGCGACACAGCCGGTCATGCCCCGCTTCCTTTCCTGGAAATCGGTGCGGAACTCCTGCTCCAGCGCTTCGATCTCCGCGCGCACCCGCCGATATTCCTCGACCGCGCGCGCCAGGTCCGGCGGGTGGAAAGCGCCTGCGGCCAGCTCCTTGCCGGTCGCGTCGGTCACGCTGAACGCCCAGTTCTGGGTCCGGTAGAGCGCCTGCAGGATCGGCCCCTTCGACAGGCCACCGCTCAAGCCGAACATCTTGCCATCCTTCCCGGTCGAGCGCCGCACCTCGCGCGCGCTGAACAGGCGCTGGCTCCCGACCGGGACGCCGTCACCCCGGAAACTGACCTGCACCGGCCCGACGACCCGGGTGTGCCAGGCATAGTTGATATGCACGTAATCGGGGCCGTCGCGCAGCACTTCCGCTTCGCTGCGCCCCTTGCGCCCGTTGTCGGGCTCGTCGGCGGGAGGGCCCTCCGGACGCGGATCGATCATCCAATAGGTGCCATGCGGTTCGTGATCATAGGATTGGATGAGATAGGGGTTGATCGTCCCGGACCCCTCGAAATCGCGCAGTATGGTGACGGTTTCCCCCTCGACTTCGAACCGGCTCCAGCAACGCCAGCCCCATTCGGGCGCCCATAACCCCGAAGATGCGAGCTCGGACTGGCGCAGGCGCTGCGCGTCGGAAGAACAGCCGCCAAGGGCAAAGACGGCGGCCACCAGCGCCAAATCGCGGATCGGATTCGCCACCCTGCATCTCCCCCATGCCAGCATCCCCAGCCAGGCTAGTTCGCCGCAACCATCCTGTCTATTTTGGCGTCTCGCGCCCCGCAGCGGGAGTTCGTGCGGGTCCCGTAAGATCCGTGCAATTGCCTGCCCCCTCCACACCCCGCATACTCCGCGCATGGAAGAGTCGAGTCGCGGCCAGCAATTGCTGTCCACGGGCGAGGCCGCCCGGCGAGACGGAGACACCGAAGCGGCACGCGCCGCCTTTTCGGAAGCGCTGCTCCTGTTCCGCCGGGAAGGCGACTTGTCGGGCGAGGCGCTGGCGCTCACCCGCCAGTCGCAGATCGCCCGCGACAACGGCGACCTCGACTGGGCGCTGCACGACCAGGCCGAAGCCATCGCGCTCTATCGCCGCGCGGGAGACGGGCTGGGCCTGGCCAGGGCGCTGCGCCATGCCGGCGACATGTTCCTCGAGCAACAGGCGCTGCCCCGGGCCACCGCCTATCTGCACGAGGCGCTGGACATCTACCGCGCCGATATCGACACGCCGCCGCTCGCCATGGCCAACATGATCCGCAGCGTCGCGCTGCTGGCCACCGCGCTCGGCGAGACCGAGGCGGCACGGGACTATTGGACGGACGCCCGCGAGCGCTATGCCGCGCTCGGCCCGCTCTTCCCGGACGGCAATGCCGGCGTGCGCGAAGCGGAGCAGAGGCTGGCGGCTTTGGGGTAGGCTGGGGCAACCCTCGGTTGAGAGCCCAAGCAAGCCCTTTTGCCAGTACCCGTCATCCCCGCGAAGGCGGGGATTCATTCTGGCTGGCTGCTGTAAGTCTCATCAGCTTCAGCGCCAATGGATCCCCGCCTTCGCGGGGATGACGATGAAGAATGTTCGTCCTCAGGACTTGCGGCGCCCGCACTTGCGATCTCCCCACGGAGACAGGATTGCAGCACCGCCAAACGCCCTTCCCCTAAACCTCCATCAGCCACGCGATCGCGCTCTCGCGATCGTCGAATATGCCCAGGTCCGGCCGCACCTCGCGCAGCCGCTGCGCCTGCAGCCGGGCGAGCGCGGTGCTCACCACGAACGCGATCTTGCGCGCCCACAGCTTGCGCACCTCGGGATTGTCGAGCGTGTGCTTGATCAGCTCCACCGTCTCCTGCGGCACGACATGCACGCCGCTGCCGTCATAGAGCGTCACATGCTGCCCGACATGGGGGCCGAGCGTGCGGATCGCCGCGCGCAGCTCCTCGCCGATCCAGGCGGCATCCTCGGGGCTGATCAGCCCGCCGATGCGCAGGTCGATCAGCTTGCGGTCAACATCCACATGGATGCTGTGGGAAACGGAGTGGGGCATCTGGGACCGGACCACGCGTTTACTGGGAGACCGCGCCGATAGCGGTCAGCCCCCCGCATGCTCAATCCCGGACAATCCCCATATCGGCGAATTTGCGTGGTTCCACAGGGGGTACGCGCGGTTCGTTCAGTTCGCACTGCCAGAAACCGATATCGATCCACTGGCCATGCTTGAAGCCGACTTCGCGATAGACGCCCTGGCGACGGAAGCCCACCGCCTCGTGCAGCCGGATCGAGCGGTCATTGGGCAACGCGATCGTGCCGATGGCATGGACGAAGCCCTGCGCGCGCAGCGTGTCGACCAGCGCCTCGTAGAGCAGCCGCCCCACCCCCGATCCGCTCGACGCGTCGGTCAGGTAGATCGAAGTCTCGCAGACATAGCGATAGGCCGGCCGGTCGCGGAACTTGCTGGCATAGGCATAGCCGATCACCCCGGCATCCTCGCCGTCGCCGGTGGTGGCGACAAGCCACGGATAGAGTCCGTCGCTCGATGCCATGCGCTTGCGGATCTCCGCCTTTTCGGGCGGCTCGATCTCGAAGCTGGCGGTGCCGGTGAGCACGTGCGGCGCATAGATCGCCGCGATGGCGCCGGCATCCTCCGGCGTGGCTGCGCGGATGCCGATCACAGCGCGAGCCGCGCGGCGATGGCGTCGAACAGCCGGGCATCGTCCAGGCTGCCGGTGGCGGGGCCGAAGCCGCCGCACTCCAGGCAGCGTGCCTGCACCGATCCGCCGCGGGCGAGCCGGCGCGCATCGCCGATCGCCTGGATCAGCAACCCGCGCTGGGCGATCGCGGTGCGGGCGAACATGTCCGCCCCCGCCGGCTGGTCGGCCCAGTCGCCTTCCTGGTCATTGTCGCCCAGGAAGCCCTCGATCATCTTCGCCCAGCCCGACGGCTCCTTCTCGAGATAGACCGCATGGACCTTGGCCGGATCGAGCTTGGCGAGGCGCGCCGCCTCGGCGATCGCGTCGTTGATCCCGCCGAACCGGTCGACCAGCCCGAGCTGGTGCGCGGTGCCGCCGATCCAGACGCGGCCCTGCGCGATCTCGTTGACCCGCTCGGGGCTCAGCTTGCGGGCACCGGCCACCAGCCCGATGAAGCGCGCATAGCCCGCCTCGATCGCCGACTGGAGCAGCTTGTCGGTCTCTTCGTTGGTGCCGCCATACAGGTCGGGCTGGCCGCTGAGCGGGGTGGTCCGCACCCCGTCCACGCCGACGCCGATCTTGGCGAGCGTCTTCTCGAAGGTCGGGATCACGCCGAAGATGCCGATCGATCCGGTGATCGTGTTCGGCTCGGCGAAGATCGTCTTGCCCGCGGTCGATACCCAATAGCCGCCGCTGGCGGCCAGGCTGCCCATCGAGACGACAACCGGCAGGCCCTGCCCCTTGGCCTGCTCGATGGCCTGGCGGATCTGCTCGGAAGCGAGCGCCGAGCCGCCGGGCGAATCGACGCGGACCACCAGCGCCTTGAGCTTCTTGCTCGCAAGGCCCTTGAGCAGCGCCGCGCTGATCGTGTCGCCCGCCGCCTTGCCGGGGCCGGCCTTGCCGTCGACGATCTCGCCGGCGACGGTCAGCACGCCGATCGCGTCGCCGCCGGTCGGCAGCGGATGCGCGGCGACGAAGTCGGCCAGCTTGATCCGGTTGAAATTGCCCGCCGGCTTGCCGCTGGCGACGCCGGCGATCTCGGCGACGCGCTTGCCGAAGGCCAGCCGGTCGCCCAGCTTGTCGACGATGCCGAGCGCGAGGTTCGACTTGGCGATGTCGCCCTTGGCACCCGCCACCACTTCGGCCGGCTTGGCGATATAGTCGGCCAGCTTGGCCTTGGGCCGCGCCTTGGCGACTTCCGCCTGCCACTGCGCCCAGATCGGCTGGTAGATCGCGAGCTCGGCTTCCTTGGCCTCGGGCGACATGTCGTCGCGCATGTACGGCTCGACCGCCGACTTGAACTTGCCGACGCGGTAGATGTGCGCGTTGACCCCCAGCTTGTCGAGCAGGCTCTTGTAGAACAGGCGGGTGCCGCCCGGGCCGGTGAACATCGCGCCGCCCAGCGGGTTGACCCAGATCTCGCTGGCATTGGCGGCCAGCGCATAGCTGTCGTCGGTATAGGCGGTCGCATAGGCGAGCACCGGCTTGCCGCTCTTGCGGACTTCGCCCACCGCGGCGGCGACTTCGCTGATCGCGGCGGGGTAGCCGCCCATGAAGCGGTCGAGGTCGAGCACCACCGCCTTCACATGATCGTCGGTCTTCGCCGCGTCGAGCGCGCGGACCACGTCGCGCAGCCGCTGCTGCTTGGCGACATCGCCGCCGCCGAGCTTGGCGAAGGGATCGGCTTCCTCGGGCTGCTCGACCAGCGCGCCGTCGAGCGAGACGAGCAGCGCGCCGTCGCGGATCGCCGCGGCGTTGGGCTTGGCGGAGAGCGCCGCGAACAGCACCGTGAAGAACAGGAGCATGAAGACCAGGACCAGAAAGTCCTTGATCCCCACCAGGATCTTCCAGGCGCCTTTGACAAGCTTCACTTCGCCGCTCTCCCATGGAAATGCCGGTTCGGGCTACTAGATATGCGCTGTGGAGTAAACGCCCGTATTAGCGGACCAACACGCCCGTTCGGGGACTCCGAAAAAACGCACTTAACGCCCGTTGACGCCGGGCAGGGGCGCACTCATATGCCGCTCCGTTGGCAGTCGGCGAGTCCGAGTGCCAGAACCATAAACCATTGCATAGAGGATCACTCGCAATGAACTTCCGTCCGTTGCACGACCGCGTGCTCGTCCGCCGCGTCGAAGCCGAGGCGAAGACCGCCGGCGGCATCATCATTCCGGACACCGCTCAGGAGAAGCCGCAGGAAGGCGAAGTCGTCGCCGTCGGTTCGGGCACCAAGAACGACAAGGGCGAGGTCACCCCGCTCGACGTCAAGGCCGGCGACCGCATCCTGTTCGGCAAGTGGTCGGGCACCGAGGTGAAGGTCAACGGTGAAGACCTCCTCATCATGAAGGAAAGCGACATCCTCGGGATCGTCGGCTGAGACTTCGAATCCCTCGCCCTAGGCGGCGAGTTCCCATTTTTCGAAAGTGAAAGGGCAGTCAAATGGCAGCCAAGGACGTAAAGTTTTCGCGCGACGCACGTGAGCGCATCCTGCGCGGCGTGGACATCCTCGCCGATGCGGTGAAGGTGACCCTGGGCCCGAAGGGCCGCAACGTCGTGATCGAGAAGAGCTTCGGCGCACCGCGCATCACCAAGGACGGCGTCAGCGTCGCCAAGGAAATCGAGCTCAAGGACAAGTTCGAGAACATGGGCGCCCAGATGGTGCGCGAAGTGGCGTCGAAGACCAACGACATCGCCGGTGACGGCACCACCACCGCGACCGTTCTCGCCCAGGCGATCGTGCGCGAGGGCATGAAGTCGGTTGCGGCCGGCATGAACCCGATGGACCTGAAGCGCGGCATCGATCTCGCCGTCACCAAGGTCGTCGAGGACATCAAGTCGCGCTCGAAGCCGGTTGCCGGCACCAATGAAGTCGCCCAGGTCGGCATCATCTCGGCGAACGGCGACACCGAAGTCGGCCAGAAGATCGCGGAAGCGATGGAGAAGGTCGGCAAGGAAGGCGTGATCACCGTCGAAGAGGCGAAGGGTCTCGAGTTCGAGCTCGACGTCGTCGAGGGCATGCAGTTCGACCGCGGCTACCTGTCGCCCTACTTCATCACCAACCCCGAGAAGATGGCCGTCGAGCTCGCCGATCCGTACATCCTGATCCACGAGAAGAAGCTGTCGAACCTCCAGTCGATGCTGCCGATCCTCGAGGCGGTGGTGCAGACCGGCCGTCCGCTGCTTATCATCGCAGAGGACATCGAGGGTGAGGCCCTGGCCACGCTCGTCGTCAACAAGCTGCGCGGCGGCCTGAAGGTCGCAGCGGTCAAGGCGCCGGGCTTCGGCGATCGCCGCAAGGCGATGCTCGAGGACATCGCCGTCCTCACCAAGGGCGAAGTCGTCTCGGAAGACCTCGGCATCAAGCTCGAGAGCGTCACCCTGGGCATGCTCGGCACCGCCAAGCGCGTCACGATCGACAAGGACAACACCACCATCGTCGATGGCGCCGGTGAAGCCGATGCGATCAAGGGCCGCACCGAGGCGATCCGCCAGCAGATCGAAGTCACCACCAGCGATTACGACCGTGAGAAGCTCCAGGAGCGTCTCGCCAAGCTCGCCGGCGGCGTGGCCGTGATCAAGGTCGGCGGTGCGACCGAGGTCGAGGTGAAGGAGCGCAAGGACCGCGTCGACGACGCGCTGCACGCGACCCGCGCAGCCGTTGAAGAAGGCATCGTCCCCGGCGGCGGCACGGCGCTGCTCTATGCCACCAAGGCGCTCGACGGCGTCACCGGTGCCAATGAGGACCAGACCCGCGGCGTCGACATCGTGCGTCGTTCGCTCTCGGCCCTGGTGCGCCAGATCGCGCAGAATGCCGGCCATGACGGCGCGGTCGTCTCGGGCAAGCTGCTCGACCAGACCGACACCTCGTTCGGCTTCAACGCGTCGACCGACACCTATGAGAACCTGGTTGCGGCCGGCGTGATCGACCCGACCAAGGTCGTCCGCACCGCGCTCCAGAACGCGGCTTCGGTCGCCGGCCTGCTCATCACCACCGAAGCGGCGGTGAGCGAGCTGCCGGAAGACAAGCCCGCCATGCCCGCCATGGGCGGCGGCATGGGTGGCATGGGCGGCATGGACTTCTAAGTCCTTCGCTCTGCGCACAAAAATGGAAGGGCCGGGGAGCGATCCCCGGCCCTTTTCATGCCCGCCGACCCGGTGCGGGCGACGTTTCGATACTTTGCCGTAACATTTCTGATTTGCGGCAAACTGAACCGATACCTGCTTGACCCTCTTCCGAGGATCAGGGAGGTAGGCGGCCATAGACCATTGGGGGTGGTTACGTGATTAATTGGATTGCCGGGCGTGCGCGTTGCATCGGAGGCCGGCACGAACGTTCCGAGAAGCATGCACAACGCATCGGCGGGGACGACAAATATGTCAGCAAGTGCCGCTATTGCGGGGTCCACATGACCCGCCGCGCCAAGCGCGACTGGATCGTCACACCCAAGGCCGCGCGCTGATCGCCGTCATCGCGGCGTTTTAGGTCCACAAAACACTTTCCCGCGTTCCGAAACCGCGACAGACTGGCGCCTCTTGCAACGGCGCCGGCCTACAGGCGCGATTTCAGGGACTGGAAATGACCGACCTTACCCGCCGCGAAGCGCTGGCTGCCGCCGCCTTTGCCAGCGCCACCGCCGCCCTGCCCGCCTGGGCCCGCCAGGCCGCCGCGCCCGCCGGCGCCGAATGGGACCTGACCGAGCTCTATCCGAACGAAGCCGCCTGGGAAGCCGCCCGCAAGCAGGCGCTCGCCGCCGTGCCGGGGATCACCAGGTACAAGGGCCGCCTTGGCGAGAGCGCCGATGTGCTGGCCGAGGCGCTGAGCCTCCAGTCCGATCTCGGCCGGACGATCGCTCGCATCTACACCTATGCCAGCCTGAAAGGCGACGAGGATGTCCGCATCTCCGCCAACCAGGAAAAGCTCGCCCAGGCCCGCGATCTTTATACCGCGTTCGGCGAGGCCAGTTCCTGGGTCGCACCCGAGCTGCTGACGCTGGGCAAGCCGAAGATCGACAGCTTCCTTGCCGCCAGCCAGGTGCTGCGCACCCGCTTCGACTTCGCGCTCGCCGATGCGCTGCGCCAGGCCGCGCACACGCTTTCGGCCGAGAGCGAGGCGATCCTCGCCAGCGCAGGCTCGCCGCTCGACGCTGTCAGCGACATCGCCGGCCAGCTGCGCTCCTCTGACATTCCCTGGCCAACCATCACCCTGTCGACCGGCAAGCAGGTCCGCCTCGATTCTCAGGGCTATTCGCTCAACCGCGACGCCCCCAACCGCGAGGACCGCAAGGCGGTGTTCAAGGCATTCTGGACCGAGCACGGCAAGTTCCAGAACTCGTTCGGCGCCACCTATGGCGGCCAGGTCCGCTCGGACATCTTCTACGCCAAGGCGCGGAAATACCCGACTTCGCTCGCCCATGCGCTGGCGGGCAATAATGTCCCCGAGGCGGTGTACCGCACGCTGGTGGCTGAGGCGAACAAGGGGCTGCCCCAGCTCCACCGCTATTTCGAGCTGCGCCGCAAGATGCTCAAGCTGCCGGATATCGGCTATTACGACATCTATCCGCCGCTCGTCTCGATGGACCGCAGCTACACGCTCGACCAGATGCGGACGACGACGCTGGAAGCGGTGAAGCCGCTCGGCGCCGACTATCAGGCGCGCATCGCCAAGGCGACAGCCGCCAAGTGGATGGATCCCTGGCCGCGCCCCGGCAAGCGCCCGGGCGCATACATGAATCCCGGCGCGTTCGACGTGCACCCCTATCTGCTGCTCAATCTGAGCGACAAATATGACGGGATGAGCACCTATGCCCATGAATGGGGCCATGCACTGCACTCGCTGCTCGCCAACTCCACCCAGGTCTATGACAAGGCGGACTATCCGATCTTCCTCGCCGAGATCGCCTCGACATTGAACGAGCAGTTGCTCGTCGCCCACCTGCTCAAGGGCGCGAAGACCAAGGAGGAGAAGCTCTTCTACCTCGGCCAGCAGATGGAGAATTATCGCGGCACCTTCTTCCGCCAGACCATGTTCGCCGAGTTCGAGCTCAAGGCGCACGACATGGCGGAAGCGGGCGAGGGCCTGTCAGGCGAGAAGTTCACCAAGGTCTATGGCGAGCTGCTGCGCACCTATCACGGCCCGAAGATGATCCTCGAGCCCGAATATGCGAACGAGTGGGCCTATATCCCGCACTTCTACAACAGCTTCTATGTCTACCAATATGCCACCTGCATCTCGGCGGCGACGTTCTTCGCCCAGTCGATCCTGAAGGGCGGCACCAAGGAGCGCGACAATTATCTTTCGGTGCTCAAGGCAGGCGGATCGGACTATCCGACCGAAATCCTGAAGCGCGCCGGCCTGGATATGGCGAGCCCGGCCCCGTACCAGGCGCTCGTCGCCGACTTCAAGAATGTACTCGACCAGGCGGAAGCGCTGATCGGCTAAGCCTGTTTCCGCCGCGTCGGCGCATGGAAATCGGGCGGCTTGTCCGCGATCCATGCGACGAAGCGGCGGATATCCTCGCGCTCAAGCAGCGCGTCGAGCGTAGGATAGATACGCGCCAGCTCGGCATTGCTCGCGCTGGCGTGGATTGTCCGGTGGCAGATGGGATGGAGCGGCACCGTCTCGCGACCGCCTTCGCTTTTCGGCAGCACATGATGCCATTCGATCCGCCGGCCAAACGGGCGGGCACAAAGCGCGCAGGCTTCGGGCGGCGCAGCACGCGTGGCGGTTTCCAGCGCCGCCGCGACCTGCTTGCGCCGGACCCGCCCGCTCATCCCGCCAGCTGGCGCAGCAGCCAGGCATTGACCACGAGGTCGATCACCAGGTGCACGCGGGCCGTGTCGCCCGCATTCGTGACGCTGTGCGGATCGGCGAGGCGGAGATACCAAGCCTCTCCCGGAGCCATCGCCACACGCTCGCCATTCAGGCGGAAGTCTACATCCGCATTGGTCACGATCGGCACATGGATCCGCGCGAAGCCGTCGGCGACGTCGAGGTCGAGATCCTCATGCTCCTTGATCACCGATCCCGCCGCCAACCGCATCAGCCGCGCGGAACGGATCGGGCAGGCAAAGGCGTCGATCACCGCCGACACCCCCGGCATGCGCGCGCGCCACACCGTATCGACGAATTCGGTGACGCCCGGCGCGGCATAGATCAGCTGGATCGGATGGGAGACACCCGCCTGCGCGCGCAACGGCAGCGCACTCCATTCCCCATCATAATTCTGCTTCACGAAATGCTCGGTCCAGTCGCCCCGCTCGAGAGCCTCCACATCGGCGACGAGCGGCGCGGGATCGAAGGCAAGCGGCAAGCGCACCCGATCGGGCCAAGCGGATTGTGTGGGTGCCGTTGCCATATTAGCCTGACTGCTCCTTTCCAGAGACCCTATCCCAGCGCCCGATGATTGCAACGCCACCAACTCCGATCGAGGCGTTCCGCGCCGCAGTCATGGCCGACCCCGCTGCGCAGGCCCAGCTGGCGGAACCCTTTGACCCGGCCGTGTTCGAGGCACGGGCGATCGCCTGGGCCGCGGCACGGGGCATCCCCCTCACCGCGCAGGATCTGGCCGGATGCGGCCGCCCCGATCCGATCGGCATGTTCCGTTTCAGCGCGGCCCCGGTCATGCAAGCCGAATGGCCGCCCCAAAGCTGGCTCCCGGTCGGCTTCGTGCGCGGACCACAGCCCGCGATCCAGTGGTTCCACTTCGCCGGCATCTCGCCCAGCACGCCCTTCTACGAGGATGCGGTGCTCGAGGCGGGCGGGCGGCCGTTCAACCGCCTGTTCCGCACCGCCACGCCGCTTGAAGGCTTTGTCGGCCGGGCGGACTTGCGCGCGCCTTCGGGCCTGATCTTCCATATGTCGCGCTGCGGCTCGACGCTGGTCTCGCAGATGCTCGGGGCCGCGCCCGGCCATGTCTCGATCTCCGAGACTTCGGTGCTGGACGCGATGATCCAGCACCCGTTCGAGGATCCCGACACGCACGCCGACGCCCTGCGCGCGCTGGTCCACGCCTATGCCCGCGCCGCCGAGCATTTGTTCCTCAAGCTCGACAGCTGGCATACGCGCGCGCTGCCGCTGCTTCGCCGCGCCTTCCCCGACACGCCCTGGATCTTCCTCTACCGCGATCCGGTGGAGGTGCTGGTATCGCAGCTGCGCCAGCGCGGCGCCCAGACGGTGCCCGGCATCGTGCCGCTGGAATGGTTCGGCCTGGCGCCCGAGGACGCCTGGCTGCCCGAGCGCAGCTTCATCGCGCGCGTGCTCGAGCGGACCTGCCAGGCCGTGATCGAGCACGGCCAGGGCCAGGGATTGCTCGTGAACTATGCCGAGTTGCCCGGTGCCTTTTTCGATCGGATCCTGCCGCATTTCGGCGTGGCGCCGGAAGGACCGGCGCGGAAAGCGATGGAAGCAGCCGCTACACGCTATTCCAAGGCGCCGGGAACCCGTTTCACCGCCGACGGAGAAGCCAAGCAACGCGAAGCCGACCCCGAACTCCGCGCTGCCGTGGATCACCATGTCGCACCGGTCTTCGCCGAGCTGGAGGCCGTCCGCGCGGCAGGCTAGCCGCTCTTCTGCATCGCCTCGATGATCTTCTTCACTTCCTGGCTGCGCCCGCGCGGCAGCACCAGCACGTCATCGCCCGAGACGACCACGATCAGGTCCTCCACGCCGACCAGGGCGACGCGCTTGCCGCCCTCGGCACGCACCAGGCAATTGCTCGATTCGATCACCACGGCATCGCCGCGCACCACATTGCCGCCGGCATCGGCATGGCTGATCGCGTGGAGCGCGTCCCAGCTGCCGACATCGCTCCAGCCCATCGTGACCGGCACCACCGCCACGCGCGGCGCCTTTTCCATCACCGCATAATCGATCGAGTCCGAAGGGCTGGCGGCGAAACTGTCCGCATCGGGCCAGATCCGTGCGCCGTCGCGCCGGCCCTTTTCCATCGCCTGCTGCGCGGCCGCGAGCATTTCCGGCGCGTAGCTCGCCAGCGCTCCCAGATAGATGTCGGCGCGGAACAGGAAGATGCCCCCGTTCCAGGTATGCCCGCCATGGGCGAGCATCTCCTCCGCCTTCTCGCGCGGCGGCTTCTCGACGAAGCGCTCGACCCGGTGGACGCCGTCGCCGATCGCTTCGCCCACCTTGATCCAGCCATAGCCGGTCTCGGGCGCATCGGGCGTGATCCCGAAGGTGACCAGCCAGCCGTCGCGGACCAGCGGCAACGCCGCCTGGATCGCGGCATGAAAGGCATCGACATCGGCGATGACGTGATCGGACGGCATCACCAGCAGCGGCTCGGCCCCGCCCCCGGCGGCAATCGCGGCGAGCGCGATCGCGGGCGCGGTGTTGCGGCCGATCGGCTCGAGCACGAGCGCACGCGCCGTGCTGTCGGCGGCCGCGAGCTGCTCCTCGACCATGTCGGCATGATGCGCATTGGCGACGACGATCGGCGGACCGAACTGCTCCCCGGCGGCGCGGCGCGCGGTGAGCTGCAGCATCGTTTCCTCGGCGGTGAGCGAAAGCAGCTGCTTCGGCTTCTCCGCCCTGGACATCGGCCACAGGCGCGTGCCCGATCCTCCCGACAGGATGACAGGGACGATCGGTTGCGAATCCGACATGAGTTACGGACCTCCTGAGAAAATCTGATGTGGTGCTTTGCCCGCACAATCAAACACATGGCTTTGACCACAGTTTCGTGACGGCCTCCAGATTTTTCATCCCGCCGGCGTAACGTCCGCCATGTCGGATTTGTTTACACTTCGCCCGTACAAAAGGCGGCATGATCCGGCTGTTCAAGCATTACGTGCCCAATGCCGTGCTGCTGCTCGGCTTTCTCGACATCGTCCTGCTGGCGATATCGGGCGAGCTTGGCTGGATGCTGCGCGCGCATCAGCTGGGCATCGGCCTGCCTCCCGTCCAGGAGCGCTGGCCCCAGCTCGTCAGCTACGCGCTGTTCCTCGAAGTCGCGATGGTCGCGGTCGGCGTCTATGGCTCGGATGCGCTCCAGTCGCTGCGCTATGCGATGGCGCGCCTGATCGTCGCCATCTCGCTCGGCGTCATCGGCCTCAGCGTCCTCTACTTCCTGATCCCCGAAATCGGCTTCTGGCGCTCCAACCTGCTCTACGCGATGGGCTGCTCGATCGGCCTGCTGATCGCGCTCCGCATCCTGCTCGGCAAGGCACTGGGCAGCCAGGCGTTCAAGCGACGCATCGTCGTACTCGGCGCAGGCGCGCGGGCGCAGCGGCTCAAGGACCTGTCCAAGGCGCCCGGCGCCGGCTTCGTCGTGGTCGGCTATGTCGCGATGAGCGAAGCCAATCGCGTGATCCCCGAGGCGATCGCGCGCGATGCGATCTACAACCTCGCCGATCACGTCGTCGTCCTCAACGCCAGCGAAGTGGTGCTGGCACTCGAGGAACGCCGCAACGCGCTGCCGCTCAAGGACCTGCTGCGCATCAAGACCACCGGCGTCCACGTCAACGAGATCTCGACCTTCCTCGAGCGCGAGACCGGCCGCGTCGACCTCGACAGCGTCAATCCGAGCTGGCTGATCTTCTCCGACGGTTTCTCGTCGGGCCGCATGTTCTCGAGCATGTTCAAGCGGCTGTTCGACATCGGCGCGAGCGCGCTGCTGCTCACGCTGATGCTGCCGATCATCCTGCTCACCGCGATCCTAGTGAAGCTGGAGAGCAAGGGCCCGGCCTTTTACCGCCAGCGCCGCGTCGGCCTCTACGGCATGGGCTTCGACGTCATCAAGCTGCGCTCGATGCGTCAGGACGCCGAAGTGAATGGCCAGGCGGTTTGGGCCGAGAAGGACGACCCGCGCATCACCCGCATCGGCCGGATCATCCGCAAGACGCGGATCGACGAGCTGCCGCAATGCTGGAGCGTGCTCAAGGGCGAGATGAGCTTTGTCGGCCCACGGCCCGAGCGCCCGCAGTTCGTCGAGGACCTCGAGACCAAGCTGCCCTATTATGCCGAGCGCCACATGGTGAAGCCGGGCATCACCGGCTGGGCGCAGATCAACTATCCCTATGGCGCCTCGATCGAGGATTCGCGCCAGAAGCTCGAGTTCGACCTCTATTACGCGAAGAACTATTCGCCGTTCCTCGACGTGCTGATCCTGCTCCAGACCATCCGCGTCGTATTGTTCCCTGAAGGCGCGCGCTGATGGCCGCCCTGCTGCTCTGGCTGCACGCCCTGGCGGCGCTGCTGTTCGGGGCGCTCGCGCTCTGGGCATGGCGCGCCGACCTGGCGGGGCTCCCGCGCCGTCCGCTTGCCATTGCGCTCGCCGCCACCGCGCTCTGGGCGCTCGCAGTCGCCGGCATCGGCACCGCCGATGTCGCCAGCTGGTTCGCCGAGACGCTGCGCAACCTTGCCTGGCTCGGCTTCATGCTGGTGCTCCATCGCCGCGACGCGCAGTCGCGCCCGCCGATCGCACTCGGCACCGTCTATGGCGTGGTCGCGCTCGTCCAGGTCGCCGCGCTGATCCTGACGCTCATCGTCTATACCAATCCCGAGCCGGAACTGGCCGTCCCGGTCGCAAACGCCGCGCTGCTGATGCGGATGCTGGTCGCGGTCGCCGCGCTGGTGCTCGTCCAGGCGCTATGGTCCGCGCTCAGCCCCGGCGCGGGTGGGGCGCTGCGCACGCTGGTGGTCGCGCTCGCGGCGATCTGGTGCACCGAATTCGCGCTGTACACCGTCGCCTATGTCGCCGCGGAGTGGCGGATCGAGCCGCTGGTCCTGCGCGGCCTTGCCTACCTCGCCGTCGCGCTCGCCATCGGCACCGCGCTCCAGCGCAAGGGCGAATGGAAGATCGAGGTGTCGCGCGCCGTCACCTACCAGTCTCTCTCGCTGGTCGCGATCGGCGCCTATTTCGCCCTGCTGGCGCTCGCCACTTCGGCCATCGCCACGATCGGCGGCGCCAATGCCCGCGTGCTACAGACCGCCTTCGTCCTGGGCTCCACGGCGGCGATCCTCACGCTGGTCGCCAATAGCTGGCTGCGTGCCTGGCTGAAGGTGAAGCTCGCCAAGCATCTCTTCCGTCACCGCTATGACTATCGCACCGAATGGATGCGCTTCACCGAGACGCTCGGCAATCCGCAGGGCGGCGCCGCGCTCGACGAACGCATCGTCAAGGCGATCGCCGACCTGACCGAAAGCCCCGCCGGCGTGCTGCTCGTTCCCGACGCGGGCGGGCTGGGCGTCGGCGCGAGCTGGAACTGGGACCGGGCGACCCTGCCGATCGCCGGCGACACGGCGCTTGCCGAACATCTCCGGCTGACCGGCCGTATCGTCGAGCTCGATGCGATCCGCCGCAACGAGGATCATCTCGACGCCGCCGCCGTCCCGCAATGGATGCTCGACGTGCCCGAGGCCTGGGCGATCGTGCCATTGCCGCACCTCACTGAGCTCGCCGGCGCGATCCTGCTCGCCCGCCCGACGCTGGACCGCGCGCTCGACTGGGAGGATTTCGACCTCCTCAAGGTCGCCGGCCGCCAGGTCGCCTCCTATCTCGCCGAAGCCCGCGCGCAGGACGCGCTCGCCGAGGCGCAACGCTTCGACGAGTTCAACCGCCGCTTCGCCTTCATCCTCCACGACATCAAGAACCTTGTGAGCCAGCTGACACTGACCGCCCGCAATGCCGAGCGCCATGCCGACAACCCTGAATTCCGCGCCGACATGATCGCGACGCTGCAAAGTTCGGCCGAGCGGATGAACGGGTTGCTCGCGCGCCTTTCCCAGCATCATCGCAGCCGCCCCGAGGCGCCGCACGCGATCGAAGTGGTCACGCTGGTCGAGCGCGTCGCGGCACACCGCAAGGGCCAGCACCCGGTGGTGACCGCCGGAGTGCACAACGCCATCGCCCATGCCGATCCCGCCAGCCTCGAGCAGCTGCTCGCCCATCTGCTCCAGAACGCCATCGACGCCAGCCCGGCAAACGAGCCCGTGACCCTGTCGGTTTCGGCGGACGGCGAGCGGGTGGCGATCGACGTGGTCGATCAGGGCTGCGGCATGTCGCCGGCCTTCATCCGCGACAAGTTGTTCAAGCCCTTCGTCTCGTCGAAGGAAGGTGGGTTCGGCATCGGCGCCTTCGAGGCGCGCCAGCTCGCCCATGCCATGGAGGGCCGCATTGAAGTGACCTCGCGCGAAGGCCGGGGCACCCGCTTCCGCGTGATCCTCAAGGCCGCGCATCCCGCCGATCTCGGCACCCGGGGCCACAATTGGGGGCGTGCCGCATGAGCGACAGCCGCGCCCTGCCCAAGCTGCTCATCGTCGAGGACGATGCCGGCCTCCAGCGCCAGTTGCGCTGGGCCTATGACGGCTATGAGATCTTCACCGCCTCCACCCGCGAGGAAGCGATCACCGTGCTGCGCGCCGAGGAGCCGCCGGTGGTCACGCTCGATCTCGGCCTGCCGCCCGATCCCGACGGCACCACCGAGGGGTTCGCCACGCTGGAGACGATCCTGTCGCTGCGCCCCGATACCAAGGTGATCGTCGCTTCGGGCCACGGCGCGCATGAATCGATGCTCCGCGCGATCTCGCTCGGCGCCTGGGACTTCTACCAGAAGCCGATCGACATCGACGCGCTCGGCCTGATCGTCGCCCGCGCCTTCCACGTCCATGCGCTGGAAGCCGAGAACCGCCGCCTCGCCGAGCGGGTCGAGGCGGGCGCGGTGCTGGGCGGCATGCTCACCGGCGCGCCGGAGATGCTCAAGGTCACCCGCACGATCGAGCGCGTTGCAAGCGCCGACGTGTCCGTCATGCTGCTTGGCGCCAGCGGTACCGGCAAGGAGCTGCTTGCCCGTGGGTTGCACGATCGCAGCGGGCGCAAGGGCCGCTTCGTCGCGATCAACTGCGCCGCGATCCCCGAGACGTTGCTCGAATCCGAGCTGTTCGGGCACGAGAAGGGCGCCTTCACCGGGGCGGTGAAGACCACCGAAGGCAAGATCGAGCTCGCCCAGGGCGGCACGCTGTTCCTGGACGAGATCGGCGACGTGCCCTTGCCGCTCCAGGTCAAGCTGCTGCGCTTCCTGCAGGAGCGCGTGATCGAGCGGGTCGGCGGGCGACAGGCGATCGCGGTGGATACCCGCATCGTCTGCGCCACCCACCAGGACATCGACGCGATGGTCGCCGACAATCGCTTCCGCGAAGACCTTTATTACCGCCTCGCCGAGATCGTCGTCCGCATCCCGAGCCTCGCGGAGCGCCCGGGTGACGCGGGGCTGCTCGCGCGCCATTTCCTGCAGAAATATGCCGCGCAGATGAACACGACCGCGCGCAGCTTCGCGCCCGACGCGCTCGCCGCGATCGATGCCTGGGGCTGGCCCGGTAACGTCCGCGAGCTCGAGAACCGGGTGAAGCGCGCGGCGATCATGGCCGAGGGCAAGCATGTCACCGCCGGGGATCTCGATCTCGAGGCCCAGGCGGAGATCGAGCCGGTCAACCTCAAGGCCGCGCGCGAGCTCGCCGATCGCAAGGCGATCCGCCATGCGCTTGCCCGCGCCGAGGGCAATATCTCCGGCACCGCGCGCCTGCTCGGGATCAGCCGCCCCACCCTCTATGACCTGATGAAGGCCTATGACCTCCAGCCCTAGGCGCCGCCGGCGCTCCTCTTCCCGGGGCATTCCGCTCCGGCGCCTGCTGGTGATCGGCGGCGCGCTCGTCGTGCTGCTCGCCGTGCTGGCCGGCGGATGGTTCGCGCTGAGTCCCGGCAGGATGGGCACGGCCGAAGCGGCGGAAGCCACCACCCGCGCCGAGGCGATGCTCAAGGCCGACAACGCCACCGGCGCGCGTGACCTTGCCGCGGAAGCGGTGCGCGGCGATCCCGACAACGAGAACGCCCATATCGTTCTTGCCCGCGCGCTGCTCGCGCTGGGCGACGGCGTGGGAGCCGAGGGCGAGATCCAGCGTGCGGTCGATGCCGGCTATGATCCCAAGGCGGTGCCGCAATGGCGCGCCGAAGCCTGGGTGCTGCAGGGCAAGACCGACAAGGCCCCGGCAGAGGCAGATAAGGCCCCCACCGCGATGCGCCCCTACGGACTTCGAATCCGTGCCCGCGCACTCACCGCCCAGAGCGATTTCGCCGGCGCCGGTGCCGCGCTGGACGAAGCGCTGCGCCTGGCCCCGGACAATGCCGGCGTCTGGATGGACATGGGACGCTATCGCTATGCGGCGGGCGACCTGATCGGTGCCGCCCAGGCATCAGACCGCGCGGTAAGGCTCGCCCCCGGCTATATCGACGCGCTGATCCTGCGCGGCGAAATCGTGCGCAGCCAATATGGCCTGGTCGCCGCCCTGCCCTGGTTCGAGCAGGCGCTGAAGCGCGACCCCGCCCGCCACGATGTACTGATCGAATATGCCGCGACGCTCGGGGATATCGGCCGTACCGTGGATGCTGTCACCGCCACCCGCCGCGCGCTGGCGGCGCGGCCGGGCAGCCCGCAGGCATTCTATCTCCAGGCGGTGATCGCCGCGCGCGCGGGCAATTTCGACCTTTCCCGCGCTATCCTCGAAAAAACCGGCGGCGCGATCAACGATCTGCCCGGCGTGATCCTGCTCGGCGGCACGCTCGCCCTGCAGAAGGGCGATTACGAACAGGCGATCGACAAGCTGGGCGACCTGGTCGGCATGCAGCCGATGAACATCACCGCCCGCAAGCTGCTCGCCTTCGCGCTGCTGCGCACCGATCGCGCCCGCAACGCGATCGACACACTGCGCCCGGTCGTCGCCCGCGCCGATGCGGACAGCTACGCGCTCACCCTGGTCGCCCGCGGCTTCGAGCGGATCGGCGACCGGGCAAGCGCCGCCCGCTTCCTCGATCGCGCCGCCTTCCCGGCTATCGGCGAAGCGAATGCGTTCAGCGCGGACGACAGCACCGCGACGCTCGCCGCCGATGCCGACCAGCGCCCCGACGATCCCCAGGCGACGCTGCCGCTGATCCGCGCCCTGATCGCCAGCGGCGACAAGGGCGGCGCCCTCACCCGCGCCCAGGCCATCGCGGCGAAGAACCCCGGCGCGCCCGCCGCCCAGATCGTGCTCGGCGACATGCTGATGCTGCTCAATCGCCCGGCCGACGCCGTCGCCGTCTACAAGCGCGCGGCCGACCTGCGCTTCGACGAGCCGACCCTGCTCCGCCTGGTCGAAGCGCTCGACCGCAGCGGCAAGCGCGAGGACGCCGCCAACGCGCTCGCGCTGTTCCTGTCGCAGAACCCGGGCAGCATCGCCGCCCAGCGCATCTCGGCGCACTGGCAGCTCGCCGCCGGCGACTATGACGCGGCGATCGACACGCTGGAGGACATCCGCGCCCGGATCGGTGACGGCGACGCCGCGCTCAACGGCGAGCTCGCCGCCGCCTATGCCGGCGCGGGCGAAACCGGCACCGCGGTCGATTTCGGCGAGGCTGCCTATGGCCTGGCCCCGGCCAATCCGGCGGTGGTCGACGCCTATGGCTGGGCGCTGTTCAAGGGTGGCGACAAGGAAGGCGGGCTGGAGCTGCTCCAGAAGGCCGTGATCCTGGCGCCGAAGCATCCGGGCCTGCGCTGGCACCTCGCCCAGATCTACGCCGCGCTTGGCCGCAAGGCGGAAGCGAAGCAGAATGCGGCGGCCGCGCTTGCCGATCCGAGCTTTACCGAGCGGGCCGAGGCCCAGGCGATGGCAAACGGGTAACGTCCACCCGGGTATCCCAGCCGAGCATCGCGACCTCGGCGACGCCCTCCAGCTCGGCCCGGCCCGCGCCATCGCGCGCCAGGATCGACATGCCGCTCTGTACCGTCTGAACGAAGCGGGCGAGCGCATCGAGATCGACAGCAGCAGGGATTTCCCCCTGCGCGACGCCACGATCGAGACGGGCGCGTAGCCGTTCGAAGGTGATCGCTCGCGCCGAGCGCACCCGCTCGCCAAGTTCGGCATTGCCTTCGCTGCCCACCGCCGAGAGCGTGACCATGCAACCGCGCGGCATATCGGCAAAGCAGCCCGTCAACGCCGCGGCGCTATCCATCAGCAGCGAGGACACCGCACCGCGCGCCGTGTCCGCCGCAAAGAAGCCTGCCCAGACAAACGCCTCGTTACTGTCGCGATAATGGCCCAGCGCTTCGGCATAGAGTGCCTCCTTCGAGCCGAAGGCGGCGTAGAGGCTTGGCGCGCCGATCTCCATCGCCTCTTTCAGGTCGGCGATCGACGTCGCGGCATAGCCCTTTTCCCAGAACAACCGCGTCGCCCGTTCGAGCGCACGCGCGCGATCGAAGGCGCGCGGGCGCCCGCGGGATCGGGTTTGCGTCTCTTCTCCAGAATTTTGCATCGATCGTTACATAATTCCCTTGACGCCCGCCTACAAGCTTCCCAGCTATTCTGTATCGATCACTATAGAATAAGGAACGGACGAATGACTGAGCTTCTCGGCAAGCGTGCATTGGTGACCGGCGCCTCGCGCGGCATCGGTGCGGGTATTGCGCTGGCGCTGGCGGACAAGGGCGCGGATGTCGCCATCACCTATGAGCGTTCGGCCGATCGCGCGGCCGAGATCGTGCGCGCGATCGAAGCGAAGGGCCGCCGCGCCATCGCCATCCAGGCCGACAGCGCCGATCCCGAAGCAGTGAAGCGCTCGGTGACGGAAGCCGTCGCGGCATTGGGCGGGCTCGACATCCTGGTCAACAATGCCGGCATCGCCCGCTACAGTCAGGTCGTCGACCTCAACCTCGAGGAGATCGACGCACTGCTCAACGTCAATGTCCGCTCGGCAGTGATCGCCACCGGCGCGGCGATCCCGCATCTCGGCGAAGGCGGCCGGGTCATCACCATCGGATCGTGCCTGGCCGAGCGCGTGCCCTTTGCCGGCTCGACGCTCTATTCGATGACCAAGTCGGCTCTGCTTGCCTTCACGCGCGGCCTGGCGCGCGACCTGGGCCCGAACGGAATCACCGCCAATCTCGTCCAGCCCGGCCCGATCGACACCGACATGAACCCGGCGGATGGAGATTTCGCCGACACGCTGCGCGGCCTCACCGCGCTTGGCCATTACGGCAAGCCCGAGGACGTCGCGGCAGTCGTCGCGTTCCTTGCCAGCCCGGCGGCGCGGTTCGTGACCGGATCGGTTGTAACCGTCGATGGCGGCATCAACGCCTGAGGAAACCCAGGCAATAGGCGCCGATAGGCAAGTTGGGGGTGAGCCGGCGGCGGCGCCACGCTATAGCCGCCCCCATGCACGAAGAAGTCCTTGCCCGCATCGCCGACGCACTCGACCGGCTGGCTCCGCCGCCGCCCCCGCCAGCCGACCTCGAGGCACATCCGGCCTATGTATGGCGCGGGCACGGACTCTCCCCGGCACGCGTGTTCGATCCGCTGCCGATCGAGATCCTTCGCGGCGTGGACAGCCAGCGCGAGGCGCTGGTCGGCAATCTCGCGCGGCTGTCGCAGGGCCATGCCGCGCAGGACGTGCTGCTCTGGGGCGCACGGGGCACCGGCAAGTCGGCGCTGGTCAAGAGCGCGGTCGCAGCGGTGCAGGCCGAGGGCGGCCGGCTGGCGCTGGTCGAGGCGGTGACCACCCAGCTCGATACGCTGCCCGAGCTGTTCGCGCTGCTCAGCACCACCGACCGGCCTTTCGCGATCTTCCTCGACGATCTCGGCTTCGACGGCGTCGGCGATGCGCGGGCGCTGCGCTCGCTGCTCCAGGGCGGGGCGGAGGCGAGGCCGGACAATGCCCGGCTGCTGGTCACTTCCAACCGCCGCCATCTCGTCACCCGCGACATTGCCGAGCAGGCGAGCGCGATCAATCCCCGCGATTCGGTCGATGACGGGCTGGCGCTGGCCGATCGCTTCGGGCTGAGCCTCGGCTTCCATGCCGTCGACCAGGATACCTATGTCGACATCGTCCGCGGCTATGCCGAGACGCATGGGCTGAGCTTCGATCCGGCCGAGGCGATCGGCTGGGCGACGCGGCGCGGCAGTCGATCCGGGCGCGTCGCCTGGCAATATGTCGTCGATCTCGCGGGACGGTCCGGCCGAAACCTCTGACCAGCAGAGGAACACCGCCCGCCGCTGCGCGTCTCCTTTCGGATTCGCAACGATGGGAGACGGCAATGCACGATTTTCGGAAACTGGCAGTGATGATCCTTGCGCCGATCGCGGCGAGTTGGGCATTGCCGGCCCAGGCGCAGACCGAGTTCAGCGGCGCGGGCGAGAATTCCGAGATCGACTGTAATGGCGGCACCGTCCAAATCGAAGGTGCCAGCAACACGCTGACGATCCGCGGCGCGTGCACCGGTCTGAACCTGACCGGCGCAGGCAACCGGGTCGTGATCGACCTCGCCACCAAGTCCACGATTCGGGTGGAAGGCGCGGATAACCAGATCCGCTGGCGTGCTCCCGGCGAGGCGCGGCCACGCATCAGCATGACGGGCGCCGGCAATCGGATCATGCGCGAGAAATGACCGAGAAGCTGACACCATGTCGTTGATTCGGCTTCACATAAACTAATCTGGATCAAAGCGACCGGCGGGAATGCTTGACTCTCGCCGGTGGCCGATGCCTCCTCCCTTCATGGGGCGAATAGGCGAAACCGATCTTGCCGACCGGCTGGCGCCGAGCGGGCGCGGCGCGTTGCTGGTGCAGCTGAGCTTCGGCCTGCTCATCACCGGGCTGGCCATTGGCCTGCGCGCGCTGATCGATGCGATCGCCCCGGCCGCCGGCCCCTTCTCGCTCGGCTTCCCCGCCGTCCTGATCGCCACGCTGTTCGGCCGCTGGCAGGCGGGCTTGCTCACCGGCGCGCTGACCCTGCTCTACAGCTGGTATTTCATCCTGCCCGAGCAGCACAGCTTCCTCCTGAAGAGTCCCGACGACATGGGCCGGCTGGTGCTCGCGACGATCAACTATGCCGCGGTGCTGCTGATCGCCGAGCTGTTCCGCCGCGCCGTGCCCCGTGCCACCCAGGAGCGAGATCGGGAGCTCGCCGAACGCGACCTGTTCCTTGCCGAATTCGACCATCGCGTGAAGAACAACTTCACCCTCGTCGCGGCGCTTCTGGACATGCAGCGGCGCCGTACGAAGGATGCGGAGACGCAGGAGGCGCTGTCCTCGGCGCTGACGCGGGTAGAGAGCATAGCCCGGGCGCATCGGCATCTTTATCGCGGCGGCGCGGCTTCGCCGGGCGATGTCGACATGGCGGTGTATCTCGAGGAGCTGAGCGCGGCGCTGGCCGAGGCGCTGTTCCTGCGCGGAGCGATCACGCTCGACTGCGTGTGCGACCATGCCGCCCTGCCCCGCGACCGCGCCGTCTCGATCGGGCTGATCGTCAACGAACTCGTGACCAATGCCGCCAAGCACGCCTTTGCAGGGCGCGAGAGCGGGCGGATCGAGATACGCTTCGAAACCGCAGCGCCGGGCTGGCTGCTTTCCGTGCGCGACGACGGAGTCGGCCTGCCCGCCGAGCCGAAGCCGCGCAAGGATGGAGGGCTCGGGCAAAAGCTCGTCGACGGCTTTGTCCGCCAGGCCCGGGGCACCGCGATTACGGAGACCGGAGCACAGGGTACGAAGGTCACCGTCGCGCTGGAAGCCTGAGCCTCAGCCCAGCGCCTCGACCATCTCGGCCAGTTCCAGCCAGCGCATCTCCGCCGCGTCCTTTTCATCCCGCAGCTTGCCGATACCGTCGCTGAGCTTCGCGAACTTGTCGGGATTCTTCGTATAAAGGTCCGGATCGGCCATCGCCGCTTCGTCCTTCGCGATCTGCGCCTCGATTTCCTCGATCCGCCTGGGCAGCAGGTCGTAGTCGCGCTGGTCCTTGTAGCTGAGCTTGGTCGCCTTTTTCGGCGCCTCCGGCGCAGCGGCGGCCTTGGGCGCCGCCTTCTTCGCATCCACCTTCGGGCGACGCTTGGCTTCCCAATCGGCATAGCCGCCGACCACCACATCGACCGTGCCCGACCCGTCGAGCCCCAGCGTCACCGTCACCGTGCGATCGAGGAAGTCGCGATCGTGGCTGACGATCAGCACGGTGCCTTCATAATCGGCGATCACTTCCTGGAGCAGGTCCAGCGTCTCGAGGTCGAGATCGTTGGTCGGCTCGTCGAGCACCAGCAGGTTCGAATGGCGGGCGAACTCGCGCGCCAGCAGCAGGCGCGAACGCTCGCCGCCGGACAGCGTGCCGATCTTCGCTTCCGCGATCGACGGATCGAACAGGAATTCCTTGAGATAGCCATGGACGTGCTTGCGCACGCCGAGAACGTCGATCCAGTCGCCGCCGTCCGCCAGCACGTCACGCACCGTCTTGGCCGGATCCATCAGGCTGCGCTGCTGGTCGATGATGACGCCGTTCAGCGTATTGGAGAGCTTGACCGTGCCCTCATCCGGCTGGATTTCGCCGGTTAGCAGCTTGAGCAGGGTCGACTTGCCCGCGCCATTGGCACCGACGATGCCGATCCGGTCGCCCTTGGTGACCCGGAAGGTCAGGTCCTTGATGATCGTCCGATCTCCAAAGCGCTTGGTGACGTGCTTGGCGTCGATCACCACCTTGGTGTTGCTGTCGTCAGCGGCGGTGACCAGCTTGGCGGCGCCCTGCGGTCCGATCATCGCGGCGCGGGTGGCGCGCATTTCCTTGAGCTTTTCGAGGCGACCCTGGTTGCGCCGGCGCCGGCCGGTGACGCCGCGCTGGAGCCAATGCTCCTCGATCTTCAGCTTGGCGTCGAGCCGCTGGGCGTTGCGCTCCTCCTCGGCATAGACTTGATCGGTCCAGGCTTCGAACCCGCCAAAGCCCACTTCGGCACGGCGAATCGCCCCGCGATCGAGCCACAGGGTCGATCGCGTCAGGCGGGTGAGGAAGGTACGGTCGTGGCTGATCACGATGAACGCGCCGTTGAAGCGGGTGAGCCAGTCTTCCAGCCATTCGATCGCGGCGAGATCGAGATGGTTGGTCGGCTCGTCGAGCAGCAGCACGTCCGGGTTCATCGCCAGCGCGCGGGCGATCGCGGCGCGGCGGCGCTCGCCGCCCGAGGCGGTCTTCGCCTCGCGGCTGAGATCGATGCCGAGCTGGTCGGCGATCGCCTCCGCCTCGTGCCGGGGCGGCGCATCGCTGCCCGAAAGGACATAGTCGAGCAAGATCGCGCAGCCCTCCATGCGCGGCTCCTGCTCGAGCAGCACGACATGGGTGCCCGGCACGATGGTGCGGCGGCCCTCGTCCCCCTCGATCGTGCCGGCGATCAGCTTGAGCAGGGTCGTCTTGCCCGCGCCGTTGCGCCCGATCAGCGCCAGCCGGTCCCGCTCGCCGACATAGAGGTTCAGCCCGCGGAACAGCCAGCCATGGCCCTGGACGAGACCGAGATTTTCAAAGGAGAGAACAGGTGCAGCCATGCGGGCCACCTAGGGGGTGGGACGATGTCCGGCAAGTTACAGCCGGCTGACTGGCACGTTCAGGGGCTATTCAATGCTCGGACCCTATGCCATCTCGCATGAAGATGTTGGTGACGCCCATCCTTTGCGCCTGCCTGGCGGCATTCGTGCCCGCCGGGGATGCGGCTGCGCAAGCGAATTGGCGCCAGGATTCGGACGGACCGCGCGCCGCCCGGCGCCAGGGCCCGCCGCTCTCGGTCCGCGAGATCGAGCGCCGGGTCGTGCCGCGCCTGCCGGGTGCCCAATATCTTGGTTTCGACTTCGATCCCGCGACGGAAGTTTACACGCTGAAGTTCCTGCGCAATGGATCGGTGATCTGGGTGGACGTCGATGGCCGCACCGGCGCGATCGTCCGCAAATCGGGCAGTTAGGCCCGCCGAGGGGAAACACATGCGACTTCTGATCGTCGAGGATGAGCCGACCCTGGGGCAGCAGCTCCGCAATGCGCTGGAAGGCGCGGGCTATGCGGTGGACCTCGCCACCGATGGCGAGGAAGGGCTCTATCTCGGCTCCAACGAGCAATATGACGCGATCATCCTCGACCTCGGCCTGCCCGAGATCGACGGCCTGACCGTGCTCGATCGCTGGCGCAAGGAAGGCAAGACCACCCCGGTGCTGGTGCTGACCGCGCGCGACAGCTGGTCGGACAAGGTGGCGGGCCTCGACGCCGGCGCCGACGACTATGTCGCCAAGCCGTTCCAGACCGAGGAGCTGATCGCCCGCCTGCGCGCGCTGATCCGCCGCGCCTCGGGCAACGCCTCGGCCGAACTGATCGCAGGCGACATCCGCCTCGACACCCGCTCGGGCAAGGTCACCAAGGCCGGCGAGCCGGTGAAGCTGACCGCGCAGGAATACAAGCTGCTGTCCTACCTGCTCCATCACAAGGGCAAGGTGGTAAGCCGCACCGAGCTGATCGAGCATATCTACGACCAGGATTTCGATCGCGATTCGAACACGATCGAAGTGTTCGTCACGCGCATCCGCAAGAAGCTGGGCGCCGACGTGATCACCACCATTCGCGGGCTGGGCTACAGCCTGGACGAGCCGGCCGACGCCTGAGTTGATGTCGAAGCTCGCCCAAAAGCTAGGCGAGCTGCGCCATCGACTGTTCGGCCGTTCGCTGACCGAGCCCGAGCCGGTCGCGCCCGGCGAGCCACAGCCGCGCCACTATACCCAGTCCACCGGATCGGTGAGCCGGCGCATGCTGCTGGTCGCTACCGCCTGGATCATGATCCTGCTGATCGGCGGCGGCGTGGCGCTCGACCGGGTGCTGGTGACCACGGTCACCAAGAATTTCGACGAGCAGCTCGACTATCTGCTCAAGGCGATGATCTTCTCGGCCGAACTCGACCAGAATGGCGAGGTGATGCTCAACCGCGAGCTCGCCGACCAGCGCTTCCTCGAATATAATTCGGGTGCCTATTGGCAGATCAGCGGCAAGGGGCATGAAGTGTTCCCGTCGCGCTCGCTGTGGGACCAGAAGCTCGCGGTCGACCAGCAGCACAACGACACCAACGTCCATGTCTATGACAGCCGCCAGCTGCCCGGCCAGCTGCTGCGCGTCGCCGAGCGGGACGCGACGCTGCCGGGATCGAATGTGCGCTGGCGCTTCCAGGTGGCGCAGAGCCGCGCGACGCTCGACGCGCAGATCGCCACGCTGCGGCGTACGCTGGTGCGCAGCTTCGTGCTGCTGGGGCTCGGCCTCATCATCATGGTGGCGCTGCAGACCTGGTACGGCCTGTTGCCGCTGCGCCGGGTACGCCAGGAGATCGCCCGGCTGCGCGCAGGCGAATCGACCCGGGTCGAAGGCAAGATGCCCGCCGAAGTGGCGCCGATGGTCGAGGAGCTCAACGCGCTGGTCGAGCATAACGACCGCCAGGCCGAGGAAGCGCGACTCCATGCCGGCAACCTGGCGCATGCGCTCAAGACGCCGCTCAGCGTGATCATGAACGCCGCCGCCGCCGGCCAGCCCGACCTCGCCCAGGCGGTGATCCGCGAGGCACGAACGATGCGCCGCCAGATCGACCATCACCTCGCTCGCGCCCGCGCCGTCGGCCGTCGCGGATCGGCACACAGCCGCGCGGCGGTATGGCCGTCGATCGAGGCGGTGGAGCGCGCGGTCGCGCGGCTCTATCCCAATGTCCGGATCGATATCGACGGGCAGAAGGATCTGGTGGCGCATATCGAGCGGCAGGACCTGGACGACCTGCTCGGCAACCTGGTCGAGAATGCCGCCAAATATGGCGGCGGCAGCGTGTTCATCACCGCCGGCGTGCAGGCCGGGTTCGTCGAGGTGCTGGTCGAGGATGACGGGCGCGGCATTCCCGAGGCGGACCGGATCCGCATCTTCGATCGCGGCGTGCGGCTGGACAGCGGCAAGCCGGGCACCGGCCTGGGCCTCGCCATCGTGCGCGACGTGGCCGAGATCTATGACGGTACCGTCAGCCTCGAGGAGAGCGAGGATCTCGGCGGGCTGCTCGTGCGGCTGCGGCTGCCCGCGGCGAGCTGAGCCGAACTGCAACAAACTGAAATTCTGACGCGACGAACCGGACGCAAACCGTCCGGGAACTCGCGGATTGCCCTCTTAATGTCCGTCGGGTCGCGTGGCGGCGCTGGTTCTGGGGCCAGCGTCGCCCAAACGCGAGGGTTTGAGATATTATTTTTCGTTTACAATATGTTAGCAATGATCTGCTAAACTGCCCGTTGGGGATTGTAGACGCAAAGGGACCAGCATGACTTCCATTTCATCGTTATCGCAGCGCCCCGATCCGCGCGCGCAGATGGATGCGCGGATCGCCGCGGCGGCATCGGCCGGCACGATCGGCAGCGACGACCAGAATGCGCTGAGCAGCGCGCTCGACACGATCGATACGAGCCTGGCTTCGGATCGCGCCAGCGGCGGCAAGCCCGGCGACATGAAGGACAGGATCAACGGGCTGATCGACAGCCAGGTCGAGAGCGGCACGCTGACCGACGACCAGGCCGAGGAGCTGAAGAGCTTCTTCGCGCAAGGCCCCGATGGCGCCCAGGGCGGGCCCGGTGGCCCGCAGGGCGCGGGCGGCCCGCCTCCCGGACCGCCGCCCTCGGGCACCAGCGATTCGGACGAGGATTCGACCAGCGATACCGACACCACCACGCAGATCAGCGAAGCGGCGGCGCGCCAGCTCGAAGCGATGACCGCTTTCCTCCAGAAGCTGCGCGACGCGGCGGCATCGGGTTCCGCCACCTATGGCAGCAACGCGGGGACGAGCAGCAATGGCAGCTCGGCGACCGGCTGGGTGATCGACCGCCAGGCCTGATCGCTCGCGCCTGTGGCGCTGAGGCGCGGCGCCGTTCCGGGGGGATCGGCGCCGCGTTTTGATTCAGAGGCCGCGCATCGCCTCGGCGGCGAGGGTGAGGCTCTTCTTGCGCGCATCGTGATCGAACATCGCGCTGGTCAGCATCAGTTCGTCGGCGCCGGTGCGGGCGATGAAGGCGGCGAGTTGCTCGCGGACCCTGCCGGGCCCGCCGATCGCGCTGGCCGACAGCACCTGGTCGAGCATCGCATTGCCGTGCCCACCCAGGCTCTCGCGATAGCCGGGCACCGGCGGCGGCAACTGGATGCCCTTGCCGGTGGTGCGGATCGCGACAAACGCCTGTTGCTGCGAGCTGGCGAGTAGCTCGGCTTCCTCGTCGGTATCGGCCGCGAAGACGTTGAAGCCGAGCATCAAATGCGGCTTGTCCAGCACGTCGGACGGGCGGAAATTGCGGCGATAGACGTCGATCGCCTGATCGAGCTGGCCGGGCGCGAAATGCGAGGCGAAGGCATAGGGCAGGCCGAGCATCGCGGCGAGCTGCGCGCCGAACAGGCTGGAGCCGAGGATCCAGATATCGACCTTCGCACCGGCGCCGGGGGTCGCGCGGATGCCGGTGCGGCCGTCATCGGCGAAATAGCTCTGCAACTCCGCCACATCGCGGGGGAACTCGTTGCCGTCGCTGTCGAGCCCGCGGCGGATCGCGGCGGAGACGCGCTGGTCGGAGCCGGGCGCGCGGCCGAGACCGAGGTCGACGCGACCCGGGAAGAGCGCATCGAGCGTACCGAACTGCTCGGCGACCTGGAGCGGCGAGTGATTCGGGAGCATGATCCCGCCAGAACCGATGCGAATCGTCGAGGTCGCCTGGCCTACATGCGCGATCACCACCGCGGTGGCTGCGCTGGCGATGCCGTCCATCCCGTGATGCTCGGCTACCCAGTAGCGGGTGTAACCGAGGCCTTCGACATGCCTGGCAAGGTCGGCGGCGTTGGCAAGGGCTTGCGATGCGGTCCCGCCCTGGATGATCGGGACGAGGTCGAGCAGGGAATAGGCTGTCATGCGCCGGGAGATGGGGAGCCCATCCGCCGACTGCCATAAAGTTTTGGTCTTCCGTGACGAAGCAATCATCCGTCGCGCTCATCATATCCGTCATCCCGCCCCATAAGCGCCATCCAGGCGAAAGCCGGGATCTCAGGCGAAGGCGGGGGAGGCACCGCACGCGCTCCCGGCTTTCGCCGGGATGACGCTATGAATAAGAAACACTTGCTTGATAGCCGCGCCCGCTGGGCCTAACCGCGCGGCCATGACCCCTGCCCTGTCGCACGTCCGCAACTGGATCTTCGATCTGGACAACACGCTCTACCCGGCGAGCGCGAACCTGTTCGCGCTGATCGATGCGCGGATCGGGCAATATGTCCAGAACCTGCTCGGTCTCGATCCGGTCGCCGCGCACAAGGTGCAGAAGGGCTATTTCCATGCGCACGGCACGACGCTGGCCGGACTGATGTCCGAGCATGGCACCGATCCGCATCACTATCTGGCGGACGTCCACGACGTCGACATGAGCGTGCTCGAAGTGAACGCGGCGCTGGTCGAGGGGCTCGCGCGGCTGCCGGGGCGCAAGCTGGTCTTCACCAATGGCGACGCGCCCTATGCGATGAAGGTGCTCGACCGGCTGGGCATGGGCGAGACCTTCGAGGCGATCCACGACGTGCACGCCACCCAATATCGCCCCAAGCCCGATCCGCTCGCCTATCAGGGGCTGTGCGAGGCCTATGACCTCGATCCCCGTGCCAGCCTGTTCGTCGAGGACATGGCGCGCAACCTCGCGCCGGCCAAGGCGATCGGCATGACCACGGTGTGGATCGACAATGGCTCCGAACAGGCGCCGGGCGACGCCGATCTTAGCTTCATCGACTATACCACCAACGACCTCGGAGCCTGGCTCCACAGCATCCTGGAGACTTCCGAATGACCGACCTGCAGACCATTATCGACGCCGCCTGGGAAGACCGCGCCAACCTCGGCTTCGGCACTGAGGGCGCCGTGCGCGAGGCCGTGGCCGAGGCGCTGAACCTGCTCGATCGCGGCGCAGCCCGTGTCGCCGAGCCCGTCGAGGGTGGCTGGCAGGTCAACCAGTGGCTCAAGAAGGCGGTGCTGCTGTCCTTCCGCCTCAATGACAATGTCGTGGTCCAGGGCCCGGGCGGCGCCAACTGGTTCGACAAGGTGCCCTCCAAGTTCGCCAACTGGGGTGAGGACGCCTTCCGCCAGGCCGGCTTCCGCGCGGTGCCCGGCAGCGTCGTCCGCCACGGCGCGCATGTCGCCAGGGGCGCGGTGCTGATGCCGAGCTTCGTCAATATCGGCGCCTATGTCGGCGAAGGCACGATGGTCGACACCTGGGCGACCGTCGGCAGCTGCGCGCAGATCGGCCGGAACGTCCACCTCTCGGGCGGCGTCGGCATCGGCGGCGTGCTCGAGCCGCTTCAGGCCGATCCGGTCATCATCGGCGATGGCGCGTTCATCGGTGCGCGCGCCGAAGTGGCCGAGGGCGTGCGCGTGGGCGAAGGCGCGGTGCTCTCGATGGGCGTCTATCTCGGCGCCTCGACCAAGATCATCGACCGCGCCACCGGCGAAGTGCATCGCGGCCATGTGCCGCCCTATTCGGTGGTGGTGCCGGGCACGATCCCGGGCGAGGCCGGCAAGCCGGGGCTCTACTGCGCGGTGATCGTCAAGACGGTGGACGCGCAGACCCGTAGCAAGACGGGCATCAACGAGCTGCTGCGCGACTGATTTAGTATCCAGCGTTACCGCTTTCATCCGGGCGGCGAGATGGCGTAGGGACGGATCATGACCGAAAGCATGACCTATGGACGCTATCTCGCGCTCGACGAGCTGCTCGCCGCCCAGCACCCGCTGTCGGACCGGCATGACGAGTTGCTGTTCATCATCATCCACCAGACCAAGGAGCTGTGGCTGAAGCAGGCGATCGCCGAGATTCGCCTGGCGCTCGACCTGGTCCGCGCCGACAAGCCGGTGGAGGCGTACAAGAGCCTCGCCCGGGTCAGCCGCATCCAGGCGGTGATGACGCTTTCCTGGGAAGTGCTGACCACGATGACGCCGAGCGACTATACCCGCTTCCGCGACGTGCTCGGCGCCAGCTCCGGCTTCCAGTCCGACCAGTTCCGCGCGGTAGAGACCTTGCTCGGCGTGCGCGGTGGCGGGGTGCCGGGGCCGCTCACCACCGAATTCTCCGCCCTGCCCAGCCTGTGGGACGAAGCCAATGCCGCGCTCGCCCGCGCCGGCTTCGACTTGCCCGCCGAGGTGCTGGCTCGCGACTGGGCCCAGCCCTATGAACCCAGCCAGGCGGTCGAGGATGCCTGGGCGCAGGTCTATCGCGAGACGGACAAATATTGGGAACTGTACCAGCTCGCCGAAAAGCTGGTCGATATCGACGACGCGCTGGCGACGTGGCGGCACAAGCACGTCCTCACCGTCAGCCGGGTGATCGGGATGAAGCCGGGGACCGGCGGCACGCCTGGCGTACCCTATCTCGCCTCGACGCTGTCGAAGCGCGCCTTCCCGGAACTGTGGACGCTCAGGACGCAGCTTTGAGCTACAAGCACCTCTTCCAGCGCGCCCTGGCTGCGGCGCCCGAGCGGCTGCACTTCGCGGCGCACTCGCACCATCTCTGGCCCGATGCCTCCTATCTCGGCCAGCTCGCCGCCTGGGAAGACGGGGTACGTCTTGCCGATCGAAAATGGGAGCGGGTGATGGGCGAGATCTGGCCCGCCGCCCAGCAGCACGTCGCCGCCGAGCTCAAGCTGCCTGATCCGAGCAGCATCGTCTTCGCGCCGAACACCCACGAGCTGCTGCTGCGCATCGCCTCGGCCCGCCCGGGGCCGTTGCGCATCCTTGCCAGCGACGGCGAGTTCCACAGCTTCCGCCGACAGTCGATGCGCTGGGAAGAAGCCGGCAGCGCGACCGTGGAGCGGGTGCCGCTCGAGGCGATCGTCGAGCGGGCAAAGGCCGGCGACCACGACCTGATCTTCGTCAGCCAGGTGCAGTTCGGCACCGGCCATGTGTTCGACCGGATCGCCGAGCTTGCCGCGCTGGCGGCGCCGGACGGCCCCTGGGTGGTGATCGACGGCTATCACGCTTTCATGGCGATGGAGGCCGACCTGTCGGCCGTGGCGGACAAGGTCTTCTACCTCGCCGGCGGCTACAAATACGCGATGGCCGGGGAAGGCTGCGCCTTTCTCCACGCCCCGCCGGGTTTCGGCATGCGACCGGAGATCACCGGCTGGTATGCCGAATTCGAGGACCTGGCGCTGCCGCCTGGCAGCATCGGCTATGCGCCCGATGCACGCCGCTTCCTGGGCGCTACCTTCGATCCTTCGGGCATCTACCGCTTCGTCGGGGTGCGCGACATGCTGCGACAGGAAGAACTGACCACCGCGAAGATCGCGGCGCATATCGACACCTTGCGCGCACAGCTGCTGGCCGAGCTACCGATCGAGGCCGAGCTGCTCAACCCGGGGAGCCCCGCGCGCTTCCTCGCGCTGCGCTCGCCCAATGCCCAGCGCTGGAAGGCCGAACTGGAAGCGGAGGATGTCATCACCGACGTGCGGGGCGACGTGTTGCGCATCGGCCTGGGCCTGTACCAGGACGGCCGCGATGTGACGCGGTTGATCGAGGCGCTTTCCTGGCTCCGCTGACAAAGCGACCGGGCACGCAATGCGCGTCGCGCCCGGCCGTGAGGGAGGTCATCGACGGGCGACCTGGGTGGCGCCCCAGCGCGCAGTGAGCTGGCGGGCGACGTCGCGCTGGACGCCGTCACGGCAGCGCTTGATCGCCACCGCCTCATCGGCGCCCGCACTCGCATAGGAACCGCAGACCTGCTCGGTTGCGACGGCGAGGCGACGATTGAGCTCGATGCGGCCCGCCTCGCTCTTCAGATCGAGATCGGCATGGCGGATGGCGACGCTGCGGTCCCCGGCCAGGGCCGGCGTAGCGAACAGCGTGGCGGCGGCGAGGGCGGCGATGAACTTGCACATGGGATGGCTCCTTTCCGTGGAATGCCGGCGTCGTTGCCGGATACCTCCTGATCGCCGGAAAGCCCGCCGGGCGAGAGGATGAGGAGCCGATGAAGAGCTGATGAAATGCCGATGATTCGCCGATAGGGTGGATTTCGACACTTGTTGCGGGGATGGGGGAAAGGTGGAGAGCCGCATCGACCTTGCGCATGAACCGGTATTCCGCCTCGGGCCGATCGAGGTGCGTCCCGCCCTGCGCCAGCTTGCGCGGGAGGATGGCAGCGAGGAAGTGCTCGAACCGCGGGTGATGCAGGTGTTGGTCGCGCTCGCCCGGGCGAACGGGGCGATCGTCAGCCGCGACGACCTGACCCGCAGCTGCTGGGAAGGCCGGGTGGTGGGCGAGGACGCGATCAATCGCGTCGTCTCGCGCCTGCGCCGCGCCGCCGAGGGGATCGGCCAAGGCGGCTTCCGGATCGAGACGATCACCAAGGTCGGCTACCGGCTGCTGCGCGAGGGCGAGGGCGGCACGCCCGCACCGGCGCCCGACAGCCCGCTCGCCCAAGCCCGCGCCGAGGCCGATCGCCTCCGCCTCGATCGCCGCGCGATGCTCGCAGGAGCCGGACTTGCAGTGCTCACCACGACTGGCGCGATCGGCTGGTATCGCTGGTCGCAGCCCCACAAGACTGTGCCAGATGATGTGAAGCCGCTGCTCGATCAAGCGATGGCCTCGATACGCCAGGGCACGCCGGAAGGGCTCAGCCAGGCAACCGGCCTGTTCCGGCGTCTGACCGAGCTGCACCCCGACCAGCCCGATACCTGGGGAGCACTCGCGATCGCCTATGCGATCGGTGCGGGTGGCGGCAGCCCCCGGAACGAAGCGGCGATGCGCATGCGTGCCGAGCAGGCCGCTGCCCGCGCGCTGCAGCTCAATCCGGCCAATCCCTATGCGCGCCTTTCACGGGCGATGCTCGATGCCGCAACCGACAGCTGGCTGCGGGACGAGCGGCTTTGTCGCTCGATCCTCACCACTCGCCCCGACATCGAATTCGCCTGGGGCATGCTCAGCGGCGTGCTGCTCTCGGTCGGGCGCTGCCGCGAGGCGGCCGACACATTCGTCCAGTTCTGGGGAAAAGGGCTCCCCGATCCTTCGCGCGCCTATACCCGTGCCGTGGCGCTTTGGGCCGCCGATCGGCTCGACGAGGCGGACAAGGCGATGGAGGAAGCGATGGCGCTGTTCCCCACCCATTTCGCGGTGTGGTTCACGCGCTTCTACCTGCTGCTCTATACCGGCCGCGCCGCCGATGCGCTGGCGATGTCGCGCCGGACCGACCAGCGGCCCACCGGTATCCCGGCCGACAATTTCGCGATGATCGAGGACGTCGCCCAGGCGATGATCACCCGCGCGCGCGCCGACATCGACCGGGCGATGGCGAGCAACCTGGCGGCGGCGCACAAGGGTGCGGGCTTTGCCGAGAACACGATGCAGTTCGCCGCCGCGCTGGGCCGGGTCGATACCGCGTTCGAAGTGGCCGAGGGCTATTATTTCGGCCGGGGCTTCGAGGTCGGAGAGCTGCGCTTCCAGCCCGAGCAGCGCGTCTGGACCCGGCGGGCCAACCGCCGCACGCGGCTGCTGTTCATACCCTCCACCGCGGCGATGCGCAGCGACCCGCGCTTCGGCAAGCTGGTCGAGGAAATCGGGCTGGAGCGCTATTGGCGCGAGACAGGATCCGTGCCCGACTACCGCAAGACCTAGTCCTGCTCGATCGGCGCGACGCCGAGCCGCGGGATCTCGATCGCGGGGCAGCGGTCCATCACAACCTTGAGCCCGGCCGCCTCGGCGCGGGCCGCCGCTTCCTCGTTGATCACGCCGAGCTGCATCCACACCGCCTTGGCGCCCGCGGCGATCGCTTCGTCCACCGCCTCGCCGGCGGCCTGGGGACGGCGGAAGATATCGACCAGGTCGACCGGCTCGATCTGCGACAGGTCGCGGAACACGAACTCGCCGTGCACATGCTCGCCGGTGATCTGCGGGTTGACCGGGATCACCCGGTAGCCATGCCGCTGGAGGAAGGCCATCACGCCGTAGCTGGGACGATCGGGCCGGTCGGACGCGCCGACCATCGCGATGGTGCGCACGCTTTCGAGCAGCGCCTTGATGTCCTCGTCCCGCGTCAACGGCATTGCTTCATCCTTTCAGCCAGTCGTCCACCTGCCCGGCCAGTCCTGCAAACAATTCGGCCTGCGTACCGTTCCCGGCAGCCGGCGGCTCGCCCGCGTCGGATGCCGTGCGGATCGCCATTTCCAGCGGTATCCGGCCGAGGAAGGGGATGCCCAATTTTGCCGAAATATCCTGGGCGCCGCCGGTGCCGAAGGGATTCGAAACGCCCTCGCAGTGCGGGCAGACATAGCCCGACATGTTCTCGATCAGGCCGATAATCGGCACCCCGGCCTTGTTGAACAGGTCGATCGCCCGCGTCGCGTCGATCAGCGCGAGATCCTGCGGGGTCGAGACGATCACCGCGCCGGCCGGCTTGTGCTTCTGGATCATCGTCAGTTGCACATCGCCCGTCCCCGGCGGCAGATCGAGCACGAGCAGATCGGTCTCGCCCCAATCGGCATCGACCATCTGGCCGAGCGCACCACCCGCCATCGGGCCGCGCCAGGCGATCGCCTGCCCCTCGGCAACCAGCCCGCCCATCGACAGCATCGGCACGCCGAACCGGGTCTGGACCGGCAGCAACACTTTATCACGCGCCTGCGGCTTCACCCCTTCGACGCCGAGCAGGCGCGGCTGCGAGGGGCCATAGATATCGGCATCGACCAGCCCGACCCTGCGCCCGCGGCGCTGGAGCGCGATCGCCAGGTTGGCGGCCACGGTGGACTTGCCCACCCCGCCCTTGCCGCTCGCCACCGCGATCAGGCGCCGGGTGCGCCGCTCGCTGGTCATCAGAACGCGCACTTCCTCCACCCCGGGGAGCGCGCCGGCGGTGCGGCGGATATCGGCTTCCAGCTCCTCGCGGCTGGCCTCGGCCAGGCCGGTCACGTCGAGGACGATGCTGGCGCGGCCGCCTTCGAGGCGGCCGGTGGCGCGGCCGGCGGTGATCGGGGCGAGCGCGGCGTTCAGGGCTTCGGTATCGGTCATCGCGTGGCAGATAGGCGCACAATCGCCGCGCGCCACTGTAAATCCGCGCGCGCCTGCTTATAAAGGTCGAATGGCAAACCTCTTTGGCTGGCTCAACAAGGCCGGCAACTTGCAGAACGAGGCTCCGAAGAGCCCCTGGGGCTCTGGCAGCGGCGGCGGAAATGGCGGCGGCGGCTCGGGCGATGGCAAAGGTGGCTCCGGCGGATCGGGCGGCTCGGGTCCCCGCAATCCCTGGTCCTTCCCGCCCGAGGGGCGGCGTCCCCGCTCCGGCGGCGGTGGCGGCGGAAATGGCGGCGGCAACGGCCCGTTCGAGGACCTGCTGCGCCGCATGGGCGGCGGCGGCCTGCCGGTGCCCCCGGGCGGCGCCAAGCTCTGGCTGCTCGTCGTCGGCGGCCTGTTGCTGGCCTGGATGGCCTTTACCAGCTTCCACGCGATCGGCCCGCGCGAGCGCGGCGTGGTCACCACGCTCGGCCGCTATAGCGGCACGCTCGGCTCGGGCCTGCAGTTCACCCTGCCCGCACCCTTCCAGATCGTCGAGACCGTCGATGTCGGCAGCGTGCGGACGCTGAAATTCCCCGAGAGCGGCGCCAACCTGATGCTGACCGGCGACCAGAACATCGTCGATCTCGCCTATTCGGTGAACTGGTACATCTCCGACGCCGCCGACTATTCCTTCCAGATCAAGGACCCGACCGAGACGGTGAAGGACACCGCCGAAAGCGCGATGCGCGCGGTGATCGCGACCACGACTCTCAACGAGGCGATCGGCGAGGGCCAGGGCCGCATCTCGACCGATGTCCAGGCCGCGATGCAGAAGATCCTCGACGAATATCATTCGGGCATCCGCATCCAGAGCGTCGCGCTGACCAAGGCCGCCGCGCCCGAGCAGGTCGACGACGCCTTCAAGGCGGTGCAGGCCGCGCAGCAGGGCGCACAGGGCGCCCGCAACAATGCCAATGGCTATGCCCAGCAGGTGATCGCCGTGGCGCAGGGCGAGGCCGCCGAGTTCGACAAGATCTACGAGCAGTACAAGACCGCTCCCGAAGTCACCCGCCGCCGCCTCTATTACGAGACGATGGAGCAGGTGCTCGCGCGCACCAACAAGACGATCGTCGAGGCACCCGGCGTCACCCCCTATCTGCCATTGCCGGGGATCCGCCCCGATGCGGGCAAGGCCCAGCAAGGAGAGCAGAAGTGAGCTGGCTGCGTAGCCCCATCGGCATCGCGGTTTCCGCGATCCTCCTGCTCATCGTCGTGATGAGCACCGTCGCGATCGTGCCCGAGACCAAGCAGGCGGTGATCCTGCGACTCGAAAAGCCCTATCGCACGGTCAATCAGTGGCGCGCGGGCGAGCAGTTCGGCCGCACCAATGCCGGCCCGATCCTGCGCATCCCGTTCTTCGACCGGATCGTCTGGGTCGACAAGCGGGTGCTCTCGGTCGACCTGCCCAACGAGCCGGTGCTCTCGACCGACCAGCTCCGCCTGCAGATCGATGCCTATGCGCGCTTCCGCGTGACCGATCCGCTCAAGATGGTCGTCACCATCGGCACCGAGGACCGCGCGCGCGACCAGCTCCAGCCGCTGTTCCGCTCGGCACTGCGCAACGAGCTCGGCAAGCGCCCCTCGGCGATCCTGCTCAGCCCCGAGCGCGGCCAGGTGATGGACAATATCCAGAACTCGCTGCAGCAGCTCGCTGCGCAATATGGCGTGTCGATCGTCGACGTGCGGATCAAGCAGACCGAGCTGCCCTCGGGCTCGCCGCTCGACAGCGCGCTCGAGCGGATGCGCACCGCGCGCAACCAGGAAGCCAAGACGATCGAGGCCCAGGGCATGAAGGATGCGCAGATCATCCGCGCCAATGCCGATGCCCAGGCGGCGCAGATCTATGCCCAGGCATTCAACAAGGATGCGGACTTCTACAATTTCTGGCGCGCGATGCGGTCCTACCGGACGACGTTCCTGAACAACGATCCGGCAAAGGGCGAAACGTCGATCATCCTGAGCCCGCAGAACAGCTATCTGAAGGAATTCATGCAGCAACGATGACGCTGTCTATCCGTTCATATTCAATCGCCGTTCAGCATTTCGGCGCAAAAATCCGTTTCGAACGCTTTTCCTTCGTCTGAGAGGACTCACTCACGTGCGTTATGCCTACGCCCTGACCACCGCCATCCTGCTGAGCGGCGCCGCCGCCACGATGACGCTCAACCAGCCCGCGGGCGCCCAGACCGCGCAGAACGAGCCGGGCGCCATCCAGGCGTCCGCGCCCCGCGCCGGCGCGCCGATGAGCTTCGCCGACATGGTCGCCAAGCTGCAGCCGGCGGTCGTCAACATCTCGACTACCCAGCGCGTCACCACCAACGCCAATCCGCTCGCCGGCACGCCGTTCGAGGCATTTGGCGGCGGCAACCAGCCGGTGACCCGCCAGGCCCAGTCGCTCGGCTCGGGCTTCATCATCTCGGCCGACGGCTATGTCGTCACCAACAACCATGTGATCGCGGCCGGCGCGCAGGGCGCCACGGTCGAATCGATCACCGTCACCCTGCCCGACAAGCGCGAGTTCAAGGCCAAGGTGATCGGCAGCGACGTCCAGTCCGACCTCGCCGTGCTCAAGATCGAGGGCGCCAACCTGCCCTTCGTGAAGTTCGGCGATTCGGCCAGCGCCCGCGTCGGCGACTGGGTCGTCGCAATCGGCAATCCCTTCGGCCTGGGCGGCTCGGTGACTGCCGGCATCGTCTCGGCACTGCACCGCGTCACCGGGTCGGGCGGCGCCTATGACCGCTTCATCCAGACCGATGCCTCGATCAATCGCGGCAATTCGGGCGGCCCGATGTTCGACCTGAACGGCAATGTGATCGGCATCAACTCGCAGATCCTGTCGCCGACCGGCGGCAATGTCGGCATCGGTTTCGCGATCCCCGCGGAAGAAGCCAAGCCGGTGATCGACACGCTGATGAAGGGCCAGAAGATCGCCCGCGGCTATCTCGGCATCCAGATGCAGGACCTGACCGACGACATCGCCGACGGCCTGGGCGTGCCCAAGGGCCGCGGCACCGTGGTCGCGCGCACCGAGCCGGGCCAGCCGGCGGACAAGGCAGGGCTCAAGCAGGGCGACGTGATCGTCAAGGTCGACGGCAAGGACGTCACCCCGGACCAGACTTTGTCCTATCTCGTGGCGAACGTGAAGCCGGGCACCAGCATCCCGCTCGAGCTCTACCGCGACGGCAAGCCGATGAAGCTGACCATCACCGTCGGCACCCGCCCGCCCGAGGAGCAGCTCGCCCAGTTCGATCCGAACGACGAGAACTCGCAGGCGCCGGGCGCCGATTCGGACACGATGGCGGCCGCCTCGCTCGGCGTGCAGGTCACGCCGCTTACCCCGCAGATCGCGCAGAGCGTCGGCGTCAATCCGAGCACGACCGGCGTGGTCGTGGTCCAGGTGAACCAGGCCAGCGACGCAGCCGGCAAGGGCCTGCAGCGCGGCGACGTGATCACCACGGTGAACCGCGTGGCCGTGGCCAATGCAGGGGACGTCGCCAAGCAGGTTGCCGCCGCCAAGGCCGCGGGCAAGACCAACGTCCTGCTCTGGGTCCAGCGCCGCGCACTCGGCCGCTTCGTCTCGGTCGGCATCAACTAAAACCACGCCCAATCGGGCTGACGGATGCCCGTTTCTCCTCTATTCCGATCTCCCAACCAAGGAGATCGGACATGGCGGGAGAGACGGGCATCTTCATTGGCGCAGGTGCCGGCGGCGCAAATCCCCAGAGCCTGGTGCTCAAGCGCGCCAACCGCCACGGGCTGATCGCCGGCGCCACCGGCACCGGCAAGACGGTGACCATCCAGGGGATCATCGAGGGCCTGTCGAACGCCGGCGTTCCCTGCTTCGTCGCCGATGTGAAGGGCGACCTTTCCGGCCTGGCCATGGCCGGCTCCCCCACCGCCAAGACGCACGAGATCTTCAAGGCGCGCGCCGCCGAGATCGGCCTGGCCGACTGGGCCTATGCCGACACCCCGGTGCAGTTCTGGGATCTCTATGGCGAGCAGGGCCATCCGATCCGCACCACCATCTCCGAGATGGGGCCGTTGCTGCTTTCGCGGCTGATGGACCTCAACGAAGTGCAGGAAGGCGTGCTCACCATCGCCTTTACCGTCGCGGACAAGGACGGGCTGCTGCTGCTCGACCTGGACGACCTGCAGTCGATGCTCGCCCACTGCGCCGAGCGCGCGGACGAGCTGACCGCGACCTATGGCAATGTCTCCAAGCAGTCGGTCGGCGCGATCCAGCGCGCGCTGCTCCAGCTGCGCAGCCAGGGCGGCGCGAACTTCTTCGGCGAGCCGGCGCTGTCGATGGAGGATTTCCTCGGGCTCGACGACAAGGGCCGCGGCGTGGTCAACATTCTGGCCGCCGACAAGCTGATGGCGAGCCCCAAGCTCTACGCCACCTTCCTGCTCTGGCTGCTCTCCGCGCTGTTCGAATCGCTTCCGGAAGTCGGCGATCCGGACAAGCCCAAGCTCGCCTTCTTCTTCGACGAGGCGCATCTGCTGTTCGACGACGCGCCCAAGGCGCTGCTCGACAAGATCGAGCAGGTCGTCCGGCTGATCCGCTCCAAGGGCGTCGGCGTCTATTTCATCACCCAGAACCCGATCGACGTGCCCGACACGATCGCCGGCCAGCTCGGCAACCGGGTACAGCATGCGCTGCGCGCCTTCACTCCGCGCGACCAGCAGGCAGTGAAGGCGGCGGCGACCACCTTCCGCGCCAATCCCGATGTCGATGTCGAAAAGGCGATCACCGAGCTGAAGGTCGGCGAGGCCCTGGTCTCGGTGCTGCAGGACGATGGCTCGCCGAGCCCGGTGCAGCGCACGCTGATCCGGCCGCCGGCATCGCGCGTCGGGCCGGTCACCCCGGTGGAGCGGGGCGTGCTGGTGCAGACCGATGCGATCGGAACGAAGTACGACACTTTGGTCGATCGCGAATCGGCGGAGGAGCTGCTTGCCGCCAAGTCGGCCGAGGCGTCCGCCGCCGCGGCCGAGGCCAAGGCGCAGGACGAAGCCGAGAAGGCCGCGGCGGCCAAGGCCAAGGAAGATGCGCGGCTCGCCAAGGAAGCCGAGCGCCAGCGGCTCGCCCAGCAGCGTGACGCCGATCGCCAGGCCCGGCTCGACGCCCAGGCCCAAAAGGCAGCGGAGCGCGAGGCGGCGAACAATCCATGGAACCGGGCGATCACCTCGGCGACGCGCTCGGCCTCCTCGGCGGCGGGCCGCGCGGTAGCGAACGAAGTCTCCAAGGCGGTGTTCGGCAAGAAGAGCGGCGCGGGGGCGAGCATCCTCGGCGGGCTGGTCCGCGGGGTGCTGGGGGGATTGTTCAAGGGACGGTAGGCGCCTCGCCCCTTTGCTTTCGCCGGGGAGCAGTCAGGTTTCGGATAGATTCGCTGCCGCCGGCGCCAGGAACTCCCGCCACAGCATCACCAGCACCGCCATCACCGCCGGGCCGATGAACAGGCCGAGCAGGCCGAGCGTCTCGACGCCGCCGAGGATGCCGATCAGCACCCAGAGGAAGGGCAGCTGGGTCGCCCCGCCGATCATCGCCGGGCGGAGGAAATGGTCGGCGATGAAGATGATGACGAGCCCGATCGCGACCACGACGATCGCGCCGACCACCGATCCCTGGAGCAGCAGCAGTATCGCGGCGAGCACGAACAGCAAGGGCGCGCCGAACGGGATCATCGCGGCGATGGCGGTGGCACCGCCGAGCAGCAGCGGGTGCGGCACGCCGGCGACCAGGTAGACGATCGCCATCAGCGCGCCGACGCCGAGGCCGACCAGCACCAGCCCGTCGATCGTGCCGCGCACCGACCGGATCGCCTGCGTCCCTACCCGCTCGCCGGCCGGACCGAACAGCCGCGACACGGCGATGCGTCCCTGCGCGATCAGCGCGTCGCGGTCGCGCAGCACGAAGAACAGGGTGAGCAGGGTGAAGCCGAACACCACCGCGCGGTGCGCGACATTGGCGCCGATCGCCCGGGAGTGGGTGAGCCACTCGCTGCCGCTCAGCAGGCGCAGCTGCTCGGCAGCATCCTCGGGCCGGGCGAGATGGGTCAGCCACCAGTCGCGAACGGCCTGGCTGCCGACCGGCAGGCGGGCGACCCAGTCGGGCACCGGCACGCCCTGCGCCTGGGCCTCGGCGATCAGCCGGGTGATGTCATGCGCCTCGCGCAGCGCCTGGCCGATGCCGAAGCCGAGCGGGATCAGCACCACCAGCGCCGCGAGCAGGGTGATGATCAGCGGGATGACGATGCGGTGCGAGCCGTGCAGCATCGCGCGCAGCTTGAGATGCAGCGGATCGACCGCGATCGTCAGCACCACCGCCCAGAGCAAAGCCGCGATGAAGCCATGCGCGACCCAGAGGCCAAGGAGCAGCAATGCGCCCACCAGCGCCAGGCGTGCGGCGCGCTGCGCCGTCTCGGTTCCCGTGTTCATTCCGCCAGCGTAGCGTCGCAACGCCCGATCGTTCAAGCGAGCGCGGCGGCAACCCCCTCCAGCCGATCGAGGAACTTGCCCCAGCCGAAGCGCGCGCCGCCATAGTTGCTGGCGTTGGTGAAGCCGCTCTGCTCCATCCGCAGGCGCGTGCCGCCCGCTACCGGCTCGAGCGTCAGCGTCACCACCGATTCGAAGCGCGGCATCGCTTCCTCGCCGCCGCCGGTATCCCAGCTATACGAGAGCTGGCGCCCCGGTTCGATCTCGCGCACCGCGCAGTCGATCCGCCCGCTCCAGCCCGGCGCACCTGGGCTCTGCAGCGTGAAGCGGTGGCCCTGCTCGGCAGCGAAGTCATTGGGCAGCAGCCATTCGGCGATCAGATGCGGCTGGGTGATCGCGCGCCACAGCTTCTCCGGCGGATGCGCAAAGTCCCGCTCCATCACCAGGGTGCGCGTCTCGGTCATTGATCCATTCTCCTGAGCAGGTCCTCGAGCCGATCGAAGCTGTCGGCCCACATCGCCTCGTGCAGGCGCATCCAGTCGAGCAGCGGCGCGAGGCCGCGGGGATTGGCGCGGTAGTGCGTCTCGCGCCCCTGTGGCCGGTCGAGCACCAGCCCCGCGCCCTTCAGCACCGCGAGATGCTTGGACACCGCCGGCTGGGAGATTCCCGCTCCCTCGGTCAGCGCACGCACCGTCAGCTCGGATCGCGCCAGCCGCTCGAACAGCGTCCGCCGGGTGGGGTCGCCCAGCGCGCGGAACAGCGCGTCGGCGGCGGAGTGGGCTATCGGCTCCATGCGCCAATCCATAACCATGTGGTTATTCAAATCAACCCGCCGCAAAAAATGCTGTCCTCGCCGGGCCTGCGGTGCCAGTTTCCCGCGATGACCGATACATCCAGCTCCGCTCGGCCGATGGCCGAGCTCACGCTCCGCGGCATCATCCTCGGCGCGCTGATCACCATCCTGTTCACCGCGGCGAACGTCTATGCCGGCCTCAAGGTCGGCTTGACCTTCGCTACCTCGATCCCGGCCGCGGTCGTCTCGATGGCGATCCTCAAGGCGTTCAAGAGCGGCACGATCCTCGAGAACAACATCGTCCAGACGATCGCGTCCGCCGCGGGCACCCTCGCCGCGATCGTGTTCGTGCTGCCGGGCCTGATCATGGTCGGCTGGTGGTCCGGCTTCCCCTATTGGACGACCGTCGCGGTGTGCATCACCGGCGGCGTGCTCGGCGTGATGTTCTCGGTGCCGCTGCGCCGCGCGCTCGTCACCGGCACCGACCTGCCCTATCCGGAAGGCGTCGCCGCCGCCGAAGTGCTCAAGGTCGGCTCGGGATCGGGCGCGGGCGACAAGGAGAATGCGGCGGGCCTGCGCACCCTGATCGTCGGCACGATCTTCTCGGGCGTGTTCGCGCTGCTCGGCAAGATGAAGCTGGTCGCCGAGGAAGCGGGCAAGAATTTCGCGGTCGGCGGCACCGCCACCGGCTGGTCGACCAGCTGGTCGATGCTGCTGATCGGCGTCGGCCATCTCGTCGGCATCTCGGTCGGCGCGGCGATGTTCTTCGGCATGCTGATCTCCTGGACGGTGCTGGTGCCCTATTTCGCCCATGGCGGCGACATCAGCGGCGGGATCGACGCGCTGGTCGGCTCGACCTTCCGCGGCCAGGTGCGCTTCATCGGCGCGGGCACGATCGGCGTCGCGGCGATCTGGTCGCTGCTCAAGATCATCGGGCCGATCATCGCAGGCCTGCGCTCCGCCCTTGCCGCCTCGCGCGCGCGCCAGGACGGCCAGGCGCTCGACATCACCGAGCGCGACATGCCGATCGGCGTGGTCGCCCTTATCACCCTCGCCACGCTTGTCCCGATCGCCTGGCTGCTGTGGACCTTTTCGGCCGGCGGGCCGGTGCACGATCATGCTTTTGCGGTGATCGGCGGATCGCTTGCCTATGTCCTGATCGTCGGCGTGCTGATCGCGGCGATCTGCGGCTACATGGCCGGCCTGATTGGTGCGTCGAACTCGCCGGTCTCGGGCGTCGGCATCCTTGCCGTGCTCGGCGCCTCGCTGCTGCTGGTGGCGGTGTTCGGGCATGAGGCCGATCCGTCGCGCACCAACGCGCTGATCGCCTATGCGCTGTTCACCACCGCGATCATCTTCTCGATCGCGACCATCTCGAACGACAATCTCCAGGACCTCAAGACCGGCCAGCTGGTCGGCGCGACGCCGTGGAAGCAGCAGCTCGCGCTGATCCTGGGCGTGGTGTTCGGCTCGCTCGCCATTCCGCTGGTGCTCGACCTGCTCAAGAACACGCTCGGCTTTGTCGGCATGCCCGGCGCCGGCCCCAATGCGCTGTCGGCGCCGCAGGCCGCGTTGATCTCGTCGATCGCCAAGGGTGTGCTCGGCGGCGACATCGACTGGAACCTGATCGGGCTCGGCGCGCTGATCGGCGTCGGCGTGATCATCGTCGACGAAGTGCTGGGCAAGACCGGCAAGATGCGCCTGCCGCCGCTCGCCGTCGGCATGGGCATCTATCTGCCGATGGGCCTGACCCTGCTGATCCCGGTCGGCGCGCTGATCGGCCATTTCTACGATCGCTGGGCCAAGCGCCAGGCCAACCCGGAATTCGCCGAGCGGATGGGCGTGCTGGCAGCGACCGGCCTGATCGTGGGCGAGTCGCTGTTCGGCGTGGCCTTTGCCGGCATCCTTGCCTGGGCCAACCGCAACTCGCCGATCCCGCCCAACGACGCACCGCTGGCGATCATGCCGGAAAGCTTCGAGGGCATCGCATTGTGGATCGCGCCGCTGCTGTTCTTCGGGCTGATCGCGGTGTCCTATGCGATGACGCGCAAGCTGGTCAGCAAGACGCCGACGGGCTCGGGGCCGGAGACCCCGGCGGACGATATCGCCACCTATCGCTGAGCCGATGCGCCGCCTCGACAAGTTGCCGCCCGCCTTCAAGCGCTATGCGAAGGTAGGCGGCGCTTTCGACTTTGCCGTGTTCGATGAAGCCGGTGACAGCGAGGCGGAGTCGGTCGAGGCGATCCGCCGCCTGCTGGGCGACGATCTCGACGAGACGGCGTTGCGCGCGGCGGGGCATCGGCGGATCAGGCTCGCCGAATTCCTCGGCGCGCACTGCCATCCGGAAAGCCGCAAGCTGATCAAACGCGGCACCTGGCGGACTACGGACGGCCAGGAACTGGTCGATCCGCCATTCAAAAAGGTCGAGCGGCTCGTGCTTTCCGGCGGTGGCTATGCGATTCCACTTCCCGGCGAGGGCGGCCAGTTTGCCCGCGCCTTTGTCGAGCCGCCCTATGGCCTCGACGCGTCGCCGCACGAGATTCAGGAACTGTTCGGCGAGATCCTCGGTTTCCTGCTGCCGCCGGACGAGCCGCACGGCATCCTCGACTGGGCCAGCCCGAGGCTGGCCGAGGTCTCGCCCCGCTTCGAGGCGGGCATGGAATGGTGGGGCGCGTTCCTCTTCACCATCCACCAGCCTGAGCGCGGCCGGCTGATCGCCTTTGCCGCCTCGACAACCGACTAGGGTCCGTACCGCGACTTAACTGTTCCCGGCGAAGGCCGGGCCCCAGTTGCAATGTCGTTCGAGAGTCTCCGGCGCCATCGAAAGTACGCCGAGGCTGGGCCCCGGCCTTCGCCGGGGAACTGAGAAGGCAGAAAGACAATGGCGGAAGTTGATCCGCTCCGGCCTCAGGCCATCTGGGCGAGCATCGAGGTGATCGGCACGAAGGCGAAGGCGACCGAGCTGTCCGCCACGCCGTACGGGATGAACAGCTTGTCGCCGTGCTTGATCGCGCCGCAGGTGTAGACGACGTTGGGCACATAGCCCTCGCGGTCCTGGTCCGCCGCCGCCAGCAACGGCTCGGCCGAGCGCGCCAGCACCTTGGACGGGTCGTTCTTGTCGAGCAAAGCCGCGCCGATCGAGTATTTGCGCATCGCGCCGACGCCGTGGGTGAGGATCAGCCAGCCCTCGTCGAGCTCGATGGGCGGCCCGCAATTGCCCATCTGGACCAGCTCCCAGGGGAATTTCGGCTTGATCAGCAGCTCGCCGCCTTCCCAGCTTGTGATGTCGTCCGAGGCATGGAGGAAGATGTTCTCGCCGTCCTGGCGCCCGAGCATCATGTAGCGGCCGTTCACCGTGCGCGGGAACAGCGCCATGCCCTTGTTCCGCGAGGCGCTGCCCGACATCGGCACGAGATCGAAGGTCCGCCAGTCGCGCGTGCGCAGCAGCTCGGACTGGATCACCGAACCGTTATAGGCGGTATAAGTGCCGATCCATTCTTCCTCGCCGTCGTCATGGCGGAAATGGGTGATGCGCAGATCCTCGAGCCCGTTCGACTGCGCCTTGGTGATCGGGAAGATCACCGTGCCCGACAGGGTCGAATCGCGGTGGCGATAGACGGTGACCGGTCCCTCGGGGATATGCGCCTCGTCCTCCTCGCGCGCGTCCGCCGCGGTGGCGAAGGGCGGCTCGGGCGCCAAGGCCAAGTCGTTGCCGTCGGTGATGATGCCTTCGCGGAAGGCGACCGAGGAGATATGCCCTTCCCCAACCGCGCGCAGGCTCATCAGGATGCGCAGGCTGCCCGGCGGCATGCCGGTCTGGTCATAATGCGGCACCGCGCTGGGGTTCATCAGCGCGGCGGCGGCATAGCTGTATTCATGGCAGAAATAGGCGCCGATCAGCTGGCGCTTCTCGTCGCCGATCTGGCTGCCGTCGAGCCCGAGCATCCCCTCGATCTCGTCATAGCGCGTCATGAACACGCGACGCGTCTGCCAGTGGCGCGCCTCGAAATCCTTGAGCACGATCTCGAGCTGGCTGCGCGCCTCGCCCGGCGACATCGCCAGCACTTCGGTCACCAGCCGCTCGCTGCGGCTCGGGCCCGACCCGTTGGAGGTCCAGGCGATATGGAAAGGGCGGACCACAACACGCGAAGGATCGGCCTTCAGGCGCAGCGCATGATTGAAAATATCGAGCATCCGGCTCCCAGCCATTGTCCCCGCACCGGCGCGAAATCGTTACGCGACGGCGGCTCGCAACGGTGTTGCCATGTTTTCGGTCGCTTTTGAAAGAGCCGAAATCGCGCAATTCGCCAGCTGGAGTGCCAGAATCGACTCGGCGCCCTGATTCCGGTTCAAGCCGTGCGGCATCAGCCCGTCGAAACAGCCGCCATCCTGGGCGCTGGCGAGCGGCAACTCCAGATCATTGGCGCCGAGATACCAGCGATAGGCGCGCACCGCTTCCTCGACCCAGCGATTCTCGCCGGTAGCCTCATGCGCGGCGACACAGGCCTCCACCGTCGCCTGCGCCTCGAGCGGCTGCTGGTCGAACTGCATCGGCGCGGCATAGGCGCGGCCGAAACTCTCGGTGCCGACGGCGCGGAAGCGTCCCTCGGGCGAGGTCTGCTGGGCGACGATCCATTCGAGCGTCTCCAGCCCGACGCTGGTGAACTCGCTGCGCCCCAGCGCCACGCCGGCGCGCAGCAGCGCCTCGGGCAGGCGGGCATTGTCATAGGCCAGGACGATCTCGAACCAGCTCCATTCCGGACGACGATTGCCGTCGAGCAGCTCGATCAGCTCCGCGCCGAAGCGAGTGAGGATCTCGCGGCTGCGGGCGTGGCCCGGATGCGCATCGAGCATCGCGGCGGCCCCCAGCATCGCAAAGGCGCGGGCGCGCGGGCTGCCCAGCTCGAGGGCGATGCCGGCCGTGGTATCGAACAGCGCCGAGGCCCAGTCGCGATGCTTCTGCGCCCTGGCATCGCGCGCGGTGACGCCAAGCGACCAGAGCGCGCGGCCGTTCGAATCCTCGGAGCCGACATCCTCGCACCAGGTGCGATCGAAGTTCATGAAGTTGCGGAAGCGCCGGAGATCCTCGTTCCAGGCATATTGGACGAAGGCGGCATAGACGCTGGTCCATTTGTCGCGCAGCGTCTCGTCGATATCGCCGATCTTCGACATCAGGATCAGCGCGCGGGCATTATCGTCGATGCAATAGCCATGGCGGCGATCGGGCACCGAATAGATCGAATGCTGGAGCATGCCGGTGGCGTCGCTCATCCGCTCCACCGCGGCGATATCGGGCTTGAGCGGACGCAGCTCCTGCTTCGCCCGGCCGACCCGGCGCGGGCGCGCGGCGACGATCCGGACCAGCGCATCCATCGCGGTTTCGGCAAGGCGCGGCCACAGCATCGTGCGGCCGCGGGCATAGGCGCGCTCGGCCAGCGCCATGCGCGCCGGCTTGTCGGCGAGCAGGCGGCTGATCTCGCGGGCGAAGGCATCGCTGTCGCCGAAGCCGACCAGCACGCCGTGATCGTCGGCAAGGATTTCGGTGGCGTGGATATAGGGAGTGGAGACCACCGGCTTGCCGACCGCGACCGCATAGGAAAGCGTGCCCGAGGTGATCTGCGCGGGATTGGGATAGGGCGTCGCATAGACGTCAGCCGCCTGGAGATAATCGAGCAGTTCGTCCTGCTCGACGAACCCGTCGACAAAGGCGACATGGTCGGCCACGCCCAGCTCGGCGGTGAGCGCCTTCAACCGGTCGCGATAGGCTTCGCCTTCATGCGCGACGAGATTGGGATGGGTGGCGCCGAGGATCACATAGAGCGAATCGGGCCGCGCCCGGGCGATCGCCGGCATGGCGCCGATCATCGTCTCGATGCCCTTGCTCGGCGCGAGCAGGCCGAAGGTGAGGATCACTTCGCGGCCCTGCCAGCCGAAGCGCGGCTTGAACGCCTGCGGATCGGCGAACGGGCGATCGGGCACGCCGTGCGGGATCATCGCGACCTTGCGATCGTCAACGCCGTGGACGCGCTTGAGGATCTCGCGGCCCTTCTCGGCCATCACGATCACCTGCGAGGCGCGGCGCAGCAGCGCATCCATCACCCGGCGCTGATCGGCATTGGGGTTTTCGAGCACGGTGTGCAGCGTGGCGATCACCGGGATCGACAGGCGATCGAGCAGCGCGATCAGATATTCGCCGGCGGGGCCGCCATAGATGCCATATTCATGCTGGACCCAGAGCGCCTGGGCGCCCGAGGCCTCGATCACCCGGGCCGCGCCGAGATAGGCGGCGCGGTCCTGCTCGGGGATCGAGGCGGTCACGGCATCGGGATAATCATATCGGCCCGGATGATCGTCCATCGCATAGACGTCGACCTTGAGGTCCGGGAAGCGCTGCCGGAGCGCGGCATAGGTATCGGTGGTGTAGGTCGCGAGTCCGCACTTGCGCGGGAGGAAGTTGCCGATCAGCGCGATGTGCTGGATATTCGGGGCTTTCATGCGCCGATCTTTCCTTTCGCTATCGCAAACTCAATTGCGTGTTGCCCCCACGCTCACCCTTCCAAACTCACTGTTTTCAATAAGGTTTCATCATGCTGCAACGCAGCACAATACGACTATCAAGTCGTCTTGTAAATCTGGCGTTCAGCCGCGGCCGCGATAGCCCGGAACGCCCTGATCGGGCACCCAGACACCTTCCGGCGGCGTGCCGGACTGCCAGAAAACATCGATCGGGATACCACCGCGGGGATACCAGTACCCGCCGATCCTGAGCCATTCCGGTTTCATCTCGTCGAACAGGCGCTGGCCGATGCCGACGGTGCAATCCTCATGGAAGGCGCCGTGGTTGCGGAACGATCCGAGGAACAGCTTGAGCGACTTGGATTCGACGATCGTGTCGCCGGGCACATAGTCGATCACCAGATGCGCGAAATCGGGCGCGCCGGTGATCGGGCAGAGCGAGGTGAACTCAGGTGCCGCGAAGCGGATGAGATAGCGGGTGCCCTTGCGCGGATTGGGCACATAATCGAGCTCGGCTTCTTCCGGCGTGGCGGGGAGAGTCGAGGTTTTTCCGAGATGCTTGGCGTCCATCCGGGCCATGTAGGCGTTTGCGCGCCGCTTTGCATCCTCCTAGGACATCCCGCCATGGATAGCCTCGTAACGACCGAATGGCTGGCCCGGGCCGACAATGTGCTGGTGCTGGACGCGACCTATACCTCGACGATCCCCGGATCGCCGCCGCGCGATCCCCGCGCGGAGTTCGAGGCCGAGCATATCGCCGGCGCGCGCTTCCTCGATCTCGATACGCTGATCGACGAGACCAGCCCGCTGCCCTCGACCGTGCCGACCGTCGCCAAGATCGCCGAGCGGCTACGCGCGCTGGGCGCGGATACCGAGACGCAGATCGTGCTCTACGACAATGGCCCGCACCACACCTCGTGCCGGGCCTGGTGGGTGCTGCGGCTCGCCGGCGTCGATGTCGCGCTGCTCGATGGCGGCATGGCCAAGTGGAAGGCCGAGGGGCGGGTCTGCGAGGAAGGCCTGCCATGGACCGAGCCGGGCGGCTTCGTGGTCCGCCCGCCACGTTCGCGCGTCCGCACGCTCGACGAGATGAAGGCCGAGACCGGGCAGATCGCTGATGCCCGCTCGGCGGCGCGCTTCACCGGCGACGAGGTGGATCCGCGCGCTGAAGTGGCGGCCGGGCATATCCCGGGATCGCGCAACGTCCCCTATCCCAAGTTCTTCAATGCCGACGGCACCTGGAAGACACCCGAGCATATCCGCGCGGTGTTCGAGGAGCATGGCATCGACCTGGGCCGGCCGCTGGTGACCACCTGCGGATCGGGGATCACCGCGGCGATCCTGGCGTTCGGCGCGCACCTGCTCGACAACGAGGCCGCACTTTATGACGGCAGCTGGACCGAATGGGGTAGCCGTCCCGAGACGGCCAAGGCATTGGGCCCGGCATGAGCAGCGAAAAGCACGACAAGACCAAGGTCGTTTCCGCCGGGCGGCGCAAGGAATGGACGCAGGGCATCGTCAACCCGCCGGTGTGGCGCGCCTCGACGATCCTCTATGACGATGTCGCGCATCTGCGGGCGAGCGGCGCGCGCGATACGCATCACCGGCTGTTCTACGGCCGGCGCGGGACGCCGACCCAATGGTCGCTGGCGGACGCGCTGACCGAGCTGGAGCCGGGCGCCGAGGCCACCCTGCTCTATCCGTCGGGCGTGGCGGCGATCGTCTCGACGCTGCTCGCGCTGCTGTCGCCGGGCGATCACCTGCTGGTGCCCGACAGCGCCTATGACCCCACCCGCAACTTCGCCAACGGGCTGCTCAGGCGGATCGGGGTGGAGACGACCTATTACGACCCGCTGATCGGCGAGGGCATCGCGGCCCTGTGCCGCGAGAACACCAAGGTGATCCTGCTCGAGAGCCCCGGCAGCCTGACATTCGAGGTGCAGGACGTGCCGGCGATCGTCGCGGTGGCGAAGGATCGCGGAATCGCCACGGTGCTCGACAATACCTGGGCGACGCCGCTGCTGTTCCCGGCGATCCAGCTGGGCGTGGACTATACGATCCTGGCGGCGACCAAATATGTCGTCGGCCATTCCGACGTGATGCTGGGGTCGGTCACCGCGGCGCAGGGCAGGTACCAGGCGCTGCGCGACACGACATACCAGCTGGGCCAGACGGCAAGCCCGGACGATGCCTGGCTCGGCGCGCGCGGCCTCAGGACCATGGCGATCCGGCTCGAGCAGCATGGCCGCGCCGCGCTGCAGATCGCCGAGTGGCTCAAGACCCGGCCCGAAGTGGCGCGGGTGCTCCACCCGGCGCTGCCAGATTGCCCGGGGCACGAGATCTTCCTGCGCGATTTCCGCGGCGCGTCGGGACTGTTCTCCTTCGTGCTGGACGGCGGCGGCGAGAAGGAGCGCGCGGCGCTGATCGACACGCTCGAGCATTTCGGTATCGGCTATAGCTGGGGCGGCTATGAGAGTCTGGCGCTGCCGGTAGACCCGCAGCGCTTCCGCACCGCGACCGAGTGGAAGGCCGAGGGGCCGGTGGTCCGTCTGCAGATCGGGCTCGAGGATCCGGACGACCTGATCGCGGACCTCGACCGCGGCCTCGCCGCATTCCGGGCGGCACGCGGATGATGCAGCGCTTCGGCGACTGGCTGGCGGGGCACAATCTGCCCTCGCCACCCGAGCTCACCGAAGCGGGGGTTGCCGTCGGCCTGGTCGTCGCGGCGCTCGGACTGGGCTGGATCGCCGGGCGCAGGATCGGGCCGCGGATCGCCGAATACTGGTCGCGCGACGCCGATCACGGGCCGTTGTTCAGCGGGCGGATCTGCGAGGTACTGCGCTACGGCGTCGCCACGCTGCTGCTGGGCGTCGTCCTGGCCGGCTGGGCCTGGCACCCGCTCGCCGCACTGGGGCTGGGGCTGGTCACCGGGACGACCGCGGCGATGTTCGCGGTGGCGGTACTGCGCGGGCTGCACATGCCGCGCTCGGTCGCCTGGACCGCGGCCGCGATCGCCTTTGCCGCGATCTTCAGCCACGCGATCGGCGGGTTCGCCGCGACGCGCGAGACGCTGGAGCGGGTCGGCATCGACATCGGCACGCGGCGGCTGACGCTGCTCTCGCTGCTCAGCATCGGGGTGACCGTGCTGACCCTGTTCGCCGGCGTGCGGCTGTTCAACCGCATCCTCACCCAGTGGATTGCCGGCGCGCGCGGCTTCGACCCAACCCAGAAGCTGCTGTTCCAGAAACTGGCGGCGATCGCGACGGTGGTGATCGCCTTCTTCGTCGGCATCGACCTGCTCGGCATCGACCTGACCGCCTTCGCGGTCTTCTCCGGCGCCTTCGGCCTCGCCATCGGCTTCGGGCTGCAGAAGACGATCGGTAACCTGATCGCCGGGATCATCCTGCTGATGGACCGCTCGATCAAGCCGGGCGACGTGATCGTGGTGGGGGACAGCTTCGGCTGGGTGAACAAGATCGGCGTGCGCGCGGTCAGCGTAGTCACCCGCGACGGCAAGGAGCATCTGATCCCGAACGAGATCCTGATGACCCAGGAAGTGGAGAACTGGTCGTATACTGACCGCAACGTCCGCGTCCGCATCCCGGTGACCGTGTCGTACGACTGCGACCTCAAGCTCGCCCAGGAGCTGATGCTGCGCGCCGCCAAGGAAAGCCCGCGCGCACTCAACGACCCGCCGACCAATGTCCGCCTCTCCGCCTTCGGCGAGAGCGGGGTGGAGCACGAGATCCTCACCTGGATCAGCGATCCCGAGAGCGGCGTTGGCAACGTGAAGAGCGACGTGCTCAACCGGCTCTGGGCGATGTTCAAGGAACACGGCATCGCGCTGGCGCTGCCACAGCGCGAGGTGCGGCTGCTCGGGCACGACGAGAAGCAACCTTAGGCCATTGCCCTGGATGGGGGGCCGTCCCTATCTTGCCTGCGTGCCCGCCTCGTCCGTGACCGCCCGCATCGCCGATGGAGTCAGCTCGATCCTGCCGGGCGACTGGGACGCGTGTGCGGGCAACCGCAATCCCTTTGTAAGCCATGCCTTCCTGTCGATCCTCGAGCGCTCGGGATCGGTGAACCCGCGCGCGGGCTGGCAGTCGCTGCCGATCGTGATCGAGGATGGCCAAGGCCGCCCCGCCGCGATCGCGCCCGCCTATGCCAAGAGCCACAGCCAGGGCGAATATGTGTTCGACCATGCCTGGGCCGATGCCTGGGAGCAGGCCGGCGGCCAATATTATCCCAAGCTCCAGATCGCCGTGCCCTTCACCCCGGTGCCCGGACCACGCCTGCTGCTGCGCGACGGGGCGCTGGCGCCGGGACTGATCGCAGGCATCGAGGCAGTTACCGACCAGAACCGTCTGTCCTCGGCGCACGTGACCTTCCTCGACGACGCGCAGCTGCCGCTGTTCGAGCAGGCAGGCTGGCTGGTGCGCGCCGGCACCCAGTTCCACTGGGCGAACGAGGGCTACGCCAATTTCGATGACTTCCTCGGCGCGCTCGCCAGCCGCAAGCGCAAGGCGATCCGCAAGGAACGCGCTGCCGCGATCTACGGCCTGGAGATCCGCCACCTGAGCGGTGCCGAGATTACCGACGCGCATTGGGACGCGTTCTGGAACTTCTACCAGGACACCGGCAGCCGCAAATGGGGCCGCCCCTATCTGACTCGCAGCTTCTTCACCCTGCTCGGCCGCGAGATGGCCGACAAGGTGTTGCTGATCTTCGCCTGCCGCGACGGCGTGCCGATCGCCGGCGCGCTCAACCTGATCGGCGCCGACACGCTCTATGGCCGCTATTGGGGCTGCACCGAGGAAGTGCCCTTCCTCCATTTCGAGCTCTGCTATTACCAGGCGATCGACGCCGCGATCGAACGCGGATTGCAGCGCGTCGAGGCCGGGGCGCAGGGCGAGCACAAGCTGGCGCGCGGCTATTCGCCGGTCACCACCTGGTCGGCGCATTACCTGCCCGATCCGGGCTTCCGCCGCGCCGTGGCCGACTATCTCGAGCGCGAGCGCGAGGCCGTGGCGCAGGAACAGGAATATCTCGGCGAGATGACGCCCTTCCGGCGGGGTGCTTGAGACAAATCGAGATTCAGTCTGCCGAATAGCTATCTCGCTCCCCGGCGAGCGCCGGGGAATCGCAATGGCTGAATGCCGTATGCCCTAGTGTTTTGCCTTCTTGTGCTTCGCCGCCTTGTGCGTCGGGCTGGGCGACGGCGTAGGCTCAGGCGTCGGCACCGGCGATTCGATCGGCTCGGGCACCGGGCTCGCCTCGGGATCGGGTAGGCGGCTTTCGCCGCCATGGCCTTCGCGCAGGATGATGTCGCGTTCCCAGCGCGGCACCGGCAGCTCGCCGGGCTTGATCACCGGCGCCGGCACCGAATGATCGATCTTGAACAGCGCGCTGGCGCCGTCGCGCCATAGCGGGATCAGGCCCTGCTCGAAGCGCGGATCATAGTTCGGCGTCTCGATCATCCAGACATAGTCGAACGCATCGCGCGGGAAGCGGGCCAGCGCCCAGGCGACCGGACGCCAATATTCGCGCGGGCACTGCACGTCGGTGACGATCTGCGAGGGATCATGGGCGAAGCGCTTGGCTGCTTCGTAGCGCACAGTGAGCAACTGGCCGCCGGCCATCGACCATTGGTCGTTGGTATAGGCGAGCTTGCGCTCCAGCGCGAGCGCGGGGACGTGCTGGAGGCGGGTCTGCTTCCACTCGTAGCGGCAGGTCTCGCCGACAAAGGTGATCAGGCGGGCGCCCTGCGGCAGATGCTCGAGCGCCTTCAGTTCGCGATCATAGGTGCCGCTGTAGAGCAGGAAGCTCCAGGTCGTCGCACCGATGCGGACGCAGAAGAACGCCATGCCGAGTGCCGCGACGGTGGCGGCGCCACGGATCGACAGGCCGGGCTTGGGCCGGATCGCGAGGATGCCGATCGCCAGCAGGAACGGCACCAGGCGCATGTCCGCATAGGCCGAGCCGAACACGACGCGCGGCAGCAGCGCATAGACCAGGGTCAGGAAGATCGCGGACAGCGCGAGGTTGCGCGAATATTGGATGTTCGGATCGCGCACCGCCTTGAACAGCAGCAGGAACAGCACGCCGACCGAGGCGAGGTCGAACAGCTGCCAGCGATCGCGGAAGACCTGGGTGATCCAGAGCATCTTCGCGCGCCAGTTGAACATGTCGAAGGTCTGGCCCGAGACATGGTCGCCCGAGCGCCACAGAACCATCATCACGGCGGGCGGGACGAGCACGATGCACTGCAAGCCGGCAAAGAAGCAGGGAAGGATCCAGCCGCCGACGATATCCTTGTACCAGGGCAGCTCCGGATTGCGGCGCAGATCGTGCTGGCGGATCAGCTCGGCCGAGAAGGCGAGCACGCCGAGCAGGCCCCAGCCATAGGTGTGGCAGACCCAGATCAGCACCGAGACCGGCACGAACACCAGCGTGCGGAAGGTGAACTTGCCGAGCCGCGCCAGCCGCAGCCACCAGCCGAAGGCGAGCAGCGCGAACGCCATCGACAGCGCGAAATTGACGAAGCCGAAATGGAAGGGGAAGGCATAGGCGAGCGGCAGCGCGAACAATGCGGTCGCCGGGATCCGGCCATGCACTTCGCGTGCAATCCACAGCATGCCCGCCACGGTCATCGCCGGAATCGCGACGACGATGATCTTCACCGCCAGCTCGAGCCCGAAGACATAATGGAGCGGGATGACCAGCAGGTCGACGCCCAGATTGCCCATCAGGCTCCAGCGGAAGTCGTACCATTCCTGGAGGAAGGGATATTGGTCATAGGTGAACTGGACACGGTAGCGCCCCATGTGACCCGGCAGATCGACCAGCGGAGGGATGGTCGGCCAGATCAGCGGAATAATGGCTATGAAGGTGCAGAGCGCCACGAACCATCGTGTCTGCCACCATTGCAACGCGTCGCCCCTGTCCATCGTGGCTCTTTAGGCCGAGCATGGCCGTGCCTACAAGCCAGTCTTGTCTATGAATCCGATGGGAATCAGCGGTGCACCCGGTAGAGATGGTCGGTGCCGTCGCTCCAGACCTCCGAAAGCTCGGCCAGCACGCGCGGATCATCGATCTGCGGTTCGATCAGCCAGACATAGTCGAACCGGCCGCGTGGCAGCCCGGCGAGCGCACCGCGCAGGTCGCGCAGTCCCGCTCCCGTTGCGCAGGGCCGGTTGGTGATCATCTCCGACGGATCCACCGCATAGCCCTTCACCCCCGGGGCGATGACATGCATCAGCCCGGTCGAGCCGAGGTCGAACTGGTCATTGGCGAACGCGCCGCGGCGGACCACGACCATGCTCGGCAGGTGGTTCTTGCGGAACAGCGCCCAGGGCGGCTTGCAATTGTTGGTGACGAAGCCGGCGACGCGGCTACCATAAGGGATGTGCTCGACCACGGCGAGGTGGCGATCCCAGTCGCGCGCCTCGATCGTCATGCTGGTGAAGGTGCCGGCGATGCGGATCAGGCAGAAGACCAGGCCGATCATCGCCATCCGGCGCAGATCGTGCCGGCCCGCCTCGGCGCGCGGCACCACCGCGAGCAGCGCCATCATCACGCCATAGGGTGCCAGCCGGGCATCGGCATAGGCGGTGCCGAACGGCATCACGACAAAGGCGGCGCACAGACCGAGCGTCACCACGCCCAGCTGCGGCGCGAACCGCCATTTGGGCGAGCGGGCGGCGTGGTAGAGCAGCAGGCCGATCGTCGCGACCGAGGCGACGTCGAACCATTCCCAGCGATCGCGCAGCACCATGCCGATCCAGCCGGGCTTGAGCCGGAAGCTCTCCAGCCAGTCGCTGGTGCCGGCGCCGTCGCCGGGGGTCCAGCGCAGCAGCATGACGAAGGGAAGTGCGAGCGGCAGGCAGTTCAGGCCGGCCCACCAGATCGCCGCGATCCAGCCGCGCCCGGCGGCACGCTCGCGCATCAGGTCGGACAGGAAGGCGAAGCAGCCGAGCACCAGCCAGCCGAACAGGTGCGCCCCCCAGATGAGCCAGGCGATCGGCACGAACAACGCGGCACGCAGGCGGAGGCGCTGCTGGCGGCCGAGGCGCAGCCACAAGGCGAAGGCGTTGAGCGCCAGCGCCATGGCCAGCGTGTAGTTCAGGAAGCCGTAGAGAAAGATCATGCTGTAGGCGAGCGGCAGCGCGAACAGCGCCGCGGGCTGCACCCGGCCATGCGCCTCGCGCGAGACCCACAATAGGCCCGCCACGGTGAGCATCGGGATGGCGACGACGATCAGCTTCACCGCCGGCTCGAGCCCGAGCAAGGGCGCGAGCAGGTACACCAGCACATCGACGCCGAGATAGCCGATCGCGCGCCAGTGGAACTCGTACCACTGGTTGAGCGTCGCGGCGTCGGTGCCGAGCATCACCCGGTAGCGGGCCATATGGCCCGGCAGGTCGAGCAGCGGCGGCGGGCTCGGCCAGAGCAGTGGCACGGCAGCAGCCAGGATCGCGGCGAGCGCGAACCAGCGGGTCTGCCACCATTCCAGTTCGGGCCGTTCCATGTCGATCAATGCCGCGTGCCGATCCGGTAAATGCGCGGTGCGTCGCCCTTGTCGAGCGGCACCAGCCATTCGGGGATTACCCCGCGGCCAAGCTGCGCGGCAAGGCTCTCGGGCTGGGCGGATTTCGCCATATGGTCGAGGTCGCCGGGGCAGAAGGCGACATAGTCGACGCCCCATGCACGGGCGATCGCTTCGGACTGGGCAGGCTGGCGCATGAAGAAGTCGTACATGGCACGGTTCCCCTGGTTGTTGCGGTGATAGGGTGCGGCGATCACGCGGTGCGGCGTCGCGGCGAGAGCATAGGCACCGAGATCGAGCGGTGTGAGCAGGCGGCCGGGCGGAAGCGCGGCGAGCCGGGCAAGCGCATCGGGCGCGGTGCAGTTCGGGCCGGGTTCGACTTTCGGCGGGAAGAGCGCGGCGGCGGCGATCGGATAGAGGATGCCGGTGGCAGCGATCCAGGCACCGGCCAGCGCCAGGGCGTTGCGCGCGCGGGCCGCGGTGATCGTCACCGCCAGCGCGGGAGCCGCGAGCAGCGCGCCGGCATAGGCGCCGCGGAGCTGGAGCAGGGTGATCGCGAGGCTGGCCAGCTGGAGCGCGACGAGCAGCCACCAACCCGGGCTGCGAGACTTCCAGGCGATGCGGGCGCTGGCGAGAAGGCCGACCAGCGCAAGGCCGGCATAGGCGATGGCGCTGGCCGGAGGGGCTGCGAACAGGGGCTGCGCCTCGCCGACCTCGGCCAGCCAGAGCCGGGCAAGCAGCGGATCGACCGCGCCATAGGGATGGAGGCATTGGGGGGCGAACGCCAACATCGCGACCAGGACGAACAGGCCGGCAATACCAGTGGCGATCAACCGTGCGCGCAGGCTGCGCGGAGCGGATATGGCAAACAGAGCGAGGCCGAGCGGCGCCAGTGCGGCGCACTGGGCGGCGCGCCATAGCAGGCCGGTGAAGCCGTCACAGGCGAAAACATTCCAGCCGCTGGTGCGGAATACCACCCCCGCCCCGACCAGCGCGAGCGGCAGGACAAGACCGAAACCAAACAGGCGGCTGCCAGCACCGGGAGCGTCCGTGACCCATAGGATCACCATTGCGGCGCCGGCCACCGCGAGCAGCGGCACCGTCTCCAAACCGACGACCAGTGATGCGGTGATCGCCAGGGCCGCGATCATGCCGGCGCGGAAGCTTCCGGTGCCGAGCAGGGCATGGACCAGCAGCAAGAGCAGCACCATCTGCAGCGCATGGTGATCGATGCGGCCGGGCATGAACAGACTGATCGCCGGATAAGCCAGGGCAGCGAGCAGGATCGCGGTGGCCGACGGCGCGCCGAGGCGCCGGGCGATCGCGCCCGTCAGCACCAGCGCGGCGAAGAACAACAGGGCGGGCGAAACGGTGAGCGCCGCCAGCGTCGCGGCGTGCGCGCCCAGCAGCGGGGTGAGCGCGAGAATCAGCGCGGCGGGCACCAGGTCGGCGAGCCGCGACCAGTGCATCTCCAGCCCGGGCGCGGCGCCTAGGCGATGCTGGGCGAGATCGGCGAATGCCTGGCCGCCGAGCCAGTCGCGAACTTGTTGGAGCCGGACCATGTCGTCGGTATCGGGCAGGCGCAGCGCGGCGAGATCCTGCCAGTCGCGCAGCGCCCAGGCCACACCCAGCACCATAGTCAGCAGCAGCGCGACGCACAGGTCGCGCCACACTGCTCGGTGCGGGCTCGTTTCCATGCCCGCACGCTAGGCCGTTTTGGTTAATCGCGCGTTAGAAGCCGCTTCCGGGCCTCACGCGATCCGCACCTTGCCGATCCGGTTGATGCCCAGCTCGCTGAACCAGATGTCGCCGTCCGGCCCCTGGACGATACGGTGCATCACCGTGCCGCGCGACGGCGCGCGATAATAGCGGATATCGACCCCGCTCAGGTCGCCCCTCTCGGCATGGAGGATGTCGGCTGAGAGGCGGACGATATAGTCGTCGGCCACCGGCCCGCTCGGTGGCGGGCTAACATATTGCTGGACCCAGAGATTGCCCTGATCGTCAAAGGCCAGCCCCGCCAGGATGGCGTTCGCCGCAGTGAGCGGCACCGGGAATTCGGTGATCGATCCGTCCGCCTCGACCCGGCCGACCTTGCCGCCGGCTTCCTCGCCGAACCACATGCGACCATCCGGCCCCGGAACGATCGCGATCGGGCGGCTGTTGGCGGTGGGAATGGCGATCTCGACCGGCGCACCGCCCTCCGCCGGGATGCGCGCGATCCTGCTGCTGGTCAGCTCGGTGCACCACATCGCGCCGTCCGGCGCCGCGGCGAGATAGATCGGCACCGCACCCAGAGTCGGCAGCGCATAATGGCGCACTTCGAAGCTGTGCGGATCGACGCGGCCCACCGTGTTGGTGAGCTTGCCGGTAAACCAAAGCGCACCGTCCAACCCGATGCCGAGCCCGTGCGGACGCGTGTTGATCGGCGGATCGATGCCGGGGCCGTGGAGGCGGACATCGACGAGCCGGACGATGCTGCCGTCCGGATCGATCCGGGCGAGCTGGCCATGCCCTTCGAACGTCACCCAGAGCTGCCCGTGGAGATCGAACTTGATGCCGTGCGGCAGGCTGCCCTTCGGCATGGCGAAATAGGTTGCCTGCCCGTCGAGCGTCACCCGGGCGATGTGGTCGTAATTCTGGCCCGAGACCCAGAACACCTCGCCACCATGCCGCTGGTCATAGACCAGCTCATGCGTCGAACCGCCGCCCTCGACACAGCAATGGGTGGAATCGGCGGCGGCGCAGCCGCTGGTCGGCGCGGCCCCGGGCCAGGCCAGCGGATATTCGATCACCTGTCCGGCGACGCACGGCGTCGTATCGATCGCCGCACCGTGATCCATGTGATCCATGCCGTGATGCATCGACATGTCGTGCATAGCCGTTCCCCCTGAAAGTCGCGGAGGAAGCTATGCCTGGCCCTATGATCGCACAATGCGCGGCCATCGGGAGAAGCATCGGTTTCGGCAATATCGCGGCCGTCAGCGCGACACGATCCAACGGCCATCGCGGAAGCGATACAGATTCGGCGAGATGCAGCGCTGCTGGCTGGCGCAATCCTCGCGCACCGTCTGCTTGAACTGCTCTAGCCGGGGTCCGTCGGGCATGCGGGCGACGAAGACCATGTCGTCCGCGACGACGGTGACGAACAACTCGGGTCCGGCGACATCGGCGATGGCACGCCAGGCCTTGGTGTCGGCAAGCAACGTGGCGAGATAGGGCTGCTCCGCGAAGAGGACCGGGTTCTGCGCCATGGCGGAAGGGCTGGGCAGCGCGGGAAGCCCAGCTCGGGTCTGCTGCCAGGCGCGCGCCCAGGCCTGACCGCGGGTGAGCTTGAGCGTGCCGAGCGCCTCTGGCGGCACCGTCGATACGCTGTCCGGGGCGTTGGACACCAGCACCGCGAACAGATCCTCGCCGATCGGCTCCGCGACGATCGCCGGGACGTGCCGCACATATTGCGCGTCGCGCACAGCGATCCGCAACGATTCCGGAGTCGGCGCCGGCGGCATCGGGTTCCGCAGAACCTTGTCGAGGAATTCGGTCCGCACCGCCGTGCAATCCGCGGCCGGAGCGTGGCGGCAATAGCCATAGACGCGGTGGAAGTTCAGCGTGCTTTCGGTCCGGCCGCCACCCTTGAGCGATACCGACAGCGGATCATCGCGCTGCACGACGGTGACGCCGGGTACCCGCTGCTGAATCTGCCGGATCATCTCGGCAACGAAGCGCTGCTCGTTGCTGACCTGAGCGCTGCATCCCGTGCCGGAGAGCAGGGCGCCGCACGCCCCCAAAACCGCCGTCCGCCGCCTGATCGCCATCTCGCTTCCCCTCGAATCGATGAGAACAAAGCGATAACAGAGTGCCGCCGGAACGGACGGGAACCATGTCCGAACCGGACATAGTTACGGCGGGCGCACCAAGGCGCCCGCCGCATATTGGGATCAGCCCTCGCGGCGACCCAGCAGGCGCAGGCGGAGCGCGTTGAGCTTGATGAAGCCCGCCGCGTCGCGCTGGTCGTACGCGCCCTGGTCGTCCTCGAAGGTCACGACCTTCTCCGAGTACAGGCTGTACGGCGACTTGCGGCCGGTGACGTTCACGCTGCCCTTGTAGAGCTTGAGGCGGACGGTGCCGGTGACCTTTTCCTGGCTATAGTCGATCGCGGCCTGGAGCATCTCGCGCTCCGGCGCGAACCAGAAGCCGTTATAGATCAGCTCGGCATAGCGCGGTGCCAGCTCGTCCTTGAGGTGCGCGGCGCCGCGATCGAGGGTGATCTGCTCGATGCCACGGTGCGCGAGGTGATAGATGGTGCCGCCCGGCGTCTCGTACATGCCGCGCGACTTCATGCCGACGAAGCGGTTCTCGACCAGGTCGAGACGGCCGATGCCGTGCTTGCGGCCGAGCTCGTTGAGCGCGGTGAGCAGGGTGGCCGGGCTCATCGCCACGCCGTTCAACGCCACGCCGTCGCCACGCTCGAAATCGATCGTGATAACTTCCGGCTCGTTCGGCGCGTCTTCCGGGTTCACCGTGCGCGAATAGACATAGTCGGGCACTTCCTCCCACGGATCCTCGAGCACCTTGCCCTCGGACGAGGTGTGGAGAAGGTTCGCGTCGGTCGAGAAGGGCGATTCGCCGCGCTTGTCCTTGGCGACCGGGATCTGGTGCTTCTCGGCGAACTCGATCAGCTTGGTGCGGCTGGTCAGGTCCCACTCGCGCCAGGGCGCGATCACCTTGATGTCCGGATTGAGCGCGTAATAGCCGAGCTCGAAGCGGACCTGGTCATTGCCCTTGCCGGTGGCGCCGTGGCTGACCGCGTCGGCGTTCACCAGCTTGGCGATCTCGATCTGGCGCTTGGCGATCAGCGGGCGCGCGATCGAGGTGCCGAGGAGATACAGGCCCTCATAGAGCGCGTTGGCGCGCATCATCGGGAAGACGAAGTCCTTGACGAACTCCTCGCGCAGATCGTCAATGAAGATGTGCTCGGGCTTCACGCCGGCCATCTCGGCCTTTTTGCGCGCCGGCTCGAGCTCCTCGCCCTGGCCAAGGTCGGCCGTGAAGGTCACGACCTCGCACTGATATTCCTGCTGGAGCCATTTCAGGATCACGCTCGTGTCCAGGCCGCCCGAATAGGCGAGCACGACGCGGTTGATCTTGTCTGACATGGGCGACTCCGAAGGATGTGCGGGAAAACCGGGGCGCTCTAGGGTCCATGCGCCGCTTCCGCAAGTTTTGTGGCTGGGGCATGCTCTACGGATACGACTCGGGAGGGGAAGACGCGCCCATGGCTTTATTGCTGCCGCTGCTATTCCTGGCTGCGACGCCCTGCCCCCGCGGCGAGCGGATCATGACCTGGCAGGGCATGACAATGCGCCGCCACGAAGCCCCCGAGGGGATGGACGGCGTCACGATTTCCTTTTGCCGCGCCGGGGGCCTCGTCCGCCGGTTCGATCAACCGGACGCCCTGCGCTGGGATGGGTTCAAGGTGCTCGACCTGGATGGCGACGGACAACCGGAGCTGGCCAGCAGCTATTGGACAGGCGGCGCGCATTGCTGCTTCACGCAGGTCGTTTTCCGCACCAACGGCAAGGGCGGTGTGATCGCGACCCGGCTGGCGCAGCAGGACTATGGGGAATCGAGCTGGCGCCGCCTGCCCGGATATCCGCGCCCGGTGATGCTGCTCTACGACTTCAGCTCGGCCTATGCCTTTGGCGGCTTCGCGGAGACCGTGACGATGCCCTATGTGGTCGAGATCGGACCGCAGGGCTTCCGCCTTGCCGCGCAATTGATGCAGGCGCGCGAGCCTGGCTGGGGACCGGCGGCATTGCGGGACGGCCCTGCGGCCTGGGCCAGTTTCCTGCGCCGCAATGATGGCAACGATACCCGGCTGGCCAGAGTCCAGGCGCCCGAGAAGCGGCTGGAAGCGCTACACGGGCTCGTGAAGGATGATCCGGGCAAAGGGGTGCTGCTCCGCGCCGCCGAGGAGCATATCAAGCTCTACTGCTATTATGATGCCCGGTGCGACGTGCCGGGCCTGATCCGCGCGATCGAGGGGCCACGGCCCGGCATGCTGGGTGGCTTCCCGGAGCTGGTGAAAACGATGCGGGAATCGAACATCAGCAAGCTGCGCCGTGCGCCGGCAGGCTGGCGATAGGAGACGGGCAATGGCCGAGCTCAAGACCAGGGCGACGGAAGTGAAGGTGGCGGATTTCATCGCCGCGGTGCCCGATCCCGTGCGCCGCGCCGATGCGGAGACCGTCTGCGAGATGCTGCGGCGGCTGACCGGCGAGGAACCCAGAATGTGGGGGCCGACGATCATCGGCTTCGGCAGCTACCGCTACACCTATGACAGCGGCCATTCGGGCGAGATGTGCCGGATCGGCTTCTCGCCGCGCAAGGCGGAGACAGTGCTCTATGTGCTGACCGGCCAGCCCGAGCAGGAACCGCTGCTCGCCAGGCTGGGCAAGCACCGGACCGGCAAGAGCTGCCTCTATGTCCGCAAGCTCGCCGATGTGGACCTGGCGGTGCTGGAGGAGATCACCCGCACCGCCATTGCCCATATGGACGTGACCTACCCCGCCTGACCGGCCTGACGGAGGGTCACCTTGTGCGGCTCGTGCAGCGCGCGCTCGCCCTCGAACATGTAATCGCGGGTGAGCGGCAACGCGTCGCGCGAGCGCGAGAATTGCAGCTGGTAGTTGACCAGGCCGCCATATTGGAAGCTGACATGGCAGCCGGCCAGGTAGAAGCACCACATCCGGTAGAAGCGCTCGTCGTACAGGCCGACGATCGCATCACGCGAGGCGACGGCGCGCTCGTACCAGTGCCGTAGCGTCTCGGCATAATGAAGGCGCAGCACCTCCACATCGGTCATGAAGTAGCGCAGCCCCTCATAGCCCTTGGCGATCTCGGACAGCGCCGGGATATAGCCGCCGGGGAAGATGTATTTGAGCGTGAACGCATCGGTGACGCCGGGGCCGCCGGCGCGGCCGATCGTGTGGAGCAGCATCACGCCTTCCGGCGTCAGCAGCTCGCGCACCTTGCGGAAGAAGGTGCGGTAATGCGGCGTACCGACATGCTCGAACATGCCGACCGAAACGATCCGGTCGAACTGGCCGCTGAGGTTGCGATAGTCGATCAGCTCGAACTTCACCTTGTCCGCCACGCCCGCATCGAGCGCGCGCTGGCGAGCGACCTTGAGCTGTTCCTCGGACAAAGTGACGCCCAGCACCTCGGCGCCGGTCTTCTGGTGGATGTAGAGCGCCATGCCGCCCCAGCCGCAGCCGATGTCGAGCACCTTCATGCCCGGCCCGATCGCCAGCTTGGCGACGATGTGCGCCTTCTTGTCGAGCTGGGCCTGCTCGAGGCTGATGCCCGGCCCACTGAAATAGGCGCAGCTATATTGGCGATCGGTATCAAGGAAGAGATCGTAGAGCTTGCCCGACAGGTCGTAATGATGCGCGACGTTCTTCTTAGAACGGTGCTGCATGTTGATCCGCCCGATGCGGAACATCAGCTTGTCCAGCACCGCCTTGAAGGCGCTGGGCGACAGGGCCGAGCTATTGTCCTCCCAGAGATTGTTCGCGGCGAACAGCACCACCATGTCGAAGATGTCGCCATGTTCGATGACCATGTCGCCGTCCATGAACGACTCGGCGGCACCGAGCGAAGGATCGCGCAGGATGCGACGCACCGCGCGCGCTCCGAAACGGACCGTTACCGGCTTGAGTGTGGCGTCCGGTTCACCGAAAACCCGTTGCGTGCCATCCGCGTGGATGGCGGTCAGTTGTCCGCGCTTGATTGCGCGTGCGAAAAAACGATCAATCAACGCCATTTAGCCGTCACCACCATCCAGGGTTAACAGCCCCCCATAAGCACCTTAGGGATGTACGGGATTTCCGCAATATTTCCGCACCTGCGAAGAATCCGACACAATCAGATGCCGGCGTACCATTCATAGCCGGCGATATCCTCCCAGAAGCCGCCCTTGCCCCGGCCGATTCCGGCCAGGCTGGCCACCGCTTCGATGCGCATGACGTATTTTGCGTGCTTGTAGCCGAGCTGGCGCTCGACCCGCAGCCGCAGCGGCGCGCCATGCCCCACGCCCAGCGCCTGGTCGTTCATCGACCAGGCGAGGATGGTCTGGGGATGGAAGGCATCGATCAGGTCGATCGATTCGTAATAGGGGATATGGCGCTGGCCGAAGACATCGGCGCAGTGGAAGACGATGTAGCGGACGCCGTCCCTGAGGCCGGCGAGGCGGAGCACCTCCTCCAGCCGCGGCCCCTGCCATTTGCCGATCGCGCTCCAGCCCTCGACACAATCGTGGCGGGTGATCTGGGCGCGCTGGGGCAGCGAGCGGAGCTGGGCGAGGCTGAGCGACAGCGGTTGCCGGACCATCCCGCCCACCTGCAGCCGCCAGTCGGCGAAGCGATTGGCGGCGAGGGCGTTGTACTCGGGCGTGTTCGGATTGTTGGTGCCGTTGGTGCGGAAGCGTGGGCTGCGCTGCTCGGGACGGAACTCGGCGGCGAGCGCGCCGCGGCCGACCACCGCGCGCTGGAGATAGCGATGCGCTTCGTCGGCATCGAGCAGCACCGGGCTGCCCGTCCAGGCATCGCAGCCGGCGAGCAGGGTCGCACCGCCGGAGACGATCAGGCCTCGCCGGGTGATCATGCCGCTTCCTCCAGGTCCTCGGGCGTCTTCCACCAGCCGGTGATCATCGAGCGAACCTCGTTGACGGGACCGGCGAGGATCACCAGCGTCAAATGCACCACCGTGAACAGGCTGAGCAGCGCCATCGCGATGAAATGGAGCGAGCGCGCCGATTGCCGGCCGCCGAACATGTCGGCCAGCCAGGGCCACATGCCGGGTGCGAGCGCGAGGCCGGTGAAGATCAACAGGGGCAGCAGGATGAAGAGCACCCCGGCATAACTGGCCTTCTGGAAGATGTTGTACGCCTTCGGATCGGCGGGATCGTGGAAGCGCAGCTGCCAGTGTGCCTCGAGATCCTGCGCGAGATGCGCCGGCGCCAGCTCGGCCCTGCGGATGCGCAGGTCTCGCTGGATGTGGCGGTTGAGCAGGCTCCAGGACAGATAGACCAGCAGCGAGAAGGCAAGCACCAGCGCGAAGGCCAGGTGCCAGTGCCGCGCGCCGGCCAGGTCATAGCTGGAAGGCAGGGTCAGCCAGCCGGGCCATTGCGGCAGCTTGAGCCAGGCATGGTCGAAGTTCGCGCCGTAATTGCCCCAGTAGAGCCGGGGATGGGCGTTGAAGATCATCAGCCCGCTGGGGATCATCACCAGCACGGCAAGCGCGTTGAGCCAGTGCCAGAGGCGCGTGATCAGCCGGTGGCGATAGACCTGCATGGTCCCTCCCTAGCGCATCATCCGTAAGCGCGCATGAAGAAGACAATGGTGGTGCCCGCGGTCACCAGCAAGGTCCATATCCGCACCAGCCGGTGCGAGAGCTTCTTGCCGACCCAGGCGCCGAGCCAGCCGCCCAGGATCCCGCCGAGCAGCATCGGCAGGCAGGCGGTCCAGCGCACCATGCCCATGCCGATGAAGATGAAGGCCGCCGCGAAATTGGCGACGGCGAGCATCAGCGTGCGGATCGAGAAGAGCGAGCGCGGGTCGGCCGCTGCCAGCAGGCCGTAGACCGCAGTGGTGATCAGCCCCACCCCGCCGCCGAAATAGCCGCCATAGACGCCCAGCAGGCTCTGCGCGGTCACCAGGGTGCGCGGGCCGATGGTGACGCGGGCGTGCAGCCAGTCAGAGGCGCGCTTGCCGAAGAGCATCACCACCAGCGCGAACAGCAGCAGCCAGGGGATGATGAGGTCGAAGGCGCGGGTGGGCGTGAGCACCAGCAGCGTGCTCCCGACCAGCCCGCCGGCAAAGGTGATCCCGGCCAGCACGCGCACCGGCATGCCGCCGACCGGGGCCAGCTCGTCGCGATAGGCCCAGGCGCTCGCGCCTGCACCGGGAAGCAGCGCGACATTCGAAGTGGCGTTGGCGATGTTCGAGGGCAGGCCGAGCGCGATCAGCGCGGGCAGGGTCGCGAAGGTACCGCCCCCCGCCAGCGCGTTCATCGCGCCACCCAGCGTGCCGGCCACGGCGGCGAGGATCAGGTCGGAAAGGTCCAGCACAGGGCCCCCTTCCCGTGACGGTCGACACTTGTCGAGGAGTTTCTAGGGCTGGAGCGGCAGATGCCAGTGCAGCGCGTCCGCCGCCTGAGTGCGGACAAAGCCATGGCGCGCGAAGAAACGGCCCGCCTCGGGATTATCGGCCAGCGTCTCGAGGCGAAGCGCGGACAGGCCCTGTTCGCCAGCCCAGGCCCGGGCTTCGCCGAGCAAGCATTGGCCCACACCCTGGCCGCGCCGGACGCGATCGATCTCGATGCGGCGCACTTCAGCCGAATCGCCGTCGCGGGTGCAGGCGATGTAGCCCGCGACCTGGCCATCGACCCGGGCCAGCGCCAGCATCCGTGCCGCGCGGGGCACCGCGAAGGCGTTGTCGAAGGGATAGGCCCTGCCCGACGGGTCAAAGGCGAAATCGCAACCGGCAAGCCATGCCGGATCGAGCGTCGCGACCCGTTCGATCGCGACGCTGGAACTCAACCGAGCGCCGCCATCTTTTCCTCGGCCTCGCGGTCGAGCTGGGCGCGGCTCTTCTTCTCGGCCGCGGTCTTGAGCTGGCCGCAGGCGGCGTCGATGTCGCGGCCGCGCGGGGTGCGGACCGGCGCCGAGATGCCTGCCTCGAAGATGATGTTCGAGAAGGCACGGACACGCTCGGGCGTCGAGGTGTCATAGGGCGCGCCGGGCCAGGGATTGAACGGGATCAGGTTCACCTTGGCGGGCAGATCATACTTCTTGAGCAGGCGGACCAGCTCACGCGCCTCGGCATCGCTGTCGTTCTTGTCCTTGAGCATCACATATTCGAAGGTGATGCGACGGGCATTGTTGGCGCCGGGATAATCGGCGCAGGCCTGGAGCAGCTCCTCGATGCCGTACTTCCTGTTCAGGGGCACGATCTCGTCGCGGACTTCCTTGGTGACCGCGTGGAGCGACACCGCGAGGTTCACGCCGATCTCCTCGCCGGCGCGGGCCATCATCGGCACCACCCCCGAGGTCGACAGGGTGATGCGGCGCTTCGACAGCGCCAGGCCGTCGCCGTCCATGACGATCGACAGGCCATCGCGGACATTGTCGAAATTGTAGAGCGGCTCGCCCATGCCCATCATCACGATGTTGGTGAGCATGCGGCCCTCGGGCTGGCTCGGCCATTCGCCGAGCGCGTCGCGCGCCAGCATCACCTGGCTGACGATCTCGCCGGCGGTGAGGTTGCGCACCAGCCGCATCGTGCCGGTGTGGCAGAAGCGGCAGTTGAGCGTGCAGCCGACCTGCGAGGAGACGCAGAGCGTGCCGCGGTCCGCATCGGGGATGAAGACCATCTCGTAATCCTGGCCGTCCGCCGAGCGGAGCAGCCACTTGCGCGTGCCGTCGGTGGAGACCTGCGCCTCGACCACTTCGGGGCGGCCGATCACGAACCGCTCTTCCAGCCACGGGTGCTGCGCCTTGGCGATATCGGTCATCGCCGAGAATTCGGTGGCGCCGCGATTGTAGATCCAGTGCCAGATCTGCTTGGAGCGCAGCTTGGCCTGCTTGGGCTCGAGCCCGGCATCGGCGAGCACCGCGCGCATCTGGTCGCGGGTGAGGCCGATCAGGTCGGTACGGCCGTCCTCGCGCACCACCGCGGGGCGGGGCACGGGCACGGGATCGATGTGCCCGGGAATGGGCATGGGCGCGGCCGAGACTGTCTGCATGGCCGCGCACATAGTCTATCCCGCGCGATTATTCCAGTGACCCCAGCCCCTTGAGCGTGACCCGCAGCGATTCGACCAGATCGGTGCGAGGTTCCTCGCCAAGGAAGGCGACCAGCTCGCGATTGTCGAGGCGCATGGGGTGGGCCCAGAAAGGGCGCATTTCCAGCAGCTCGCGGATCGTCGGATTGAAGGGCGCGGCGAGCGGGAGCAGGGCCCAGGGGAGCGGCTTCGCCTTGACCTTGCGGCCGAGCGCGGCGCCGATGGCGGCCACCAGCGCGGTGCCGTCGCCGTCCCAATGACCGGCGAAATGATAGCGGGCGAAGCGGGGCAGCTCGGTCTCGCGATCGAGCAGACGGGCGAAAGTCTCCGCTACGTCAGGGAGATAGGCCCAGGCGTGCCCCGCGCCCTTGCTGCCCGGATAGGTGACTGCGCCGACCGGCTTGCCGGGGGTAATCATGCCCTGGGAAAGCCAGCCATTGCCGGGCCGGGGGCCATAATAGTCGCCGGCGCGCAGGATCAGCGCGCGCACCCCCGAATCCTCGATTCGCGCCTCCATCGCCTTGCGAATCAGCCCCTTGCGGGTGGCCGGTTCCTGGGGCGAGTCGACCCGGGCGACCGGCTGTGCCGCGGGGTCGTAATTGTAGATCGTCCCCGGCAGGGCGAGCCGTGCATCATTGGCCCAGGCGGCCTCGATGCTGCTCTCGATCATCGGCAGGACCAGCTTGCCCCAGTCGCGATAGCCCGGCGGATTGACCGCATGGACCAGCGCATCGACGCCCTTGGCCGCGGCCAGCACGTCCGCCCGGATCATCGCATCCCCTTCGAACCATGTGATATTCGGGTCGAGCCCAGGGCGCAGACCGCGGACCAGCCCACGCACCTTCCAGCCATGCGCGAGCAGCGCCCGGGCGGTCTCGCCGCCTACCCCACCGGTCGCGCCGAGCACCAAAGCCGTCCTGTCCATTCCGTCCTCCATTGCTGCCAATGGTTGCGGGAGTAACCGAATCGGACCTTAAAGAAAATTGTCGAACCTTTGCATGTCGCCTATACAAAATTGATGAGCGAGGTGGATTGGGAGCAGCAGCGCGCCTTTCTGGCGGTGCTGGAGACGGGGAGCCTGTCGGGCGCGGCGCGACATCTGAACGTTGCGCAACCGACGGTTCGGACGCGGATATTGGCACTGGAGGCCGCGCTGGGCACGGCGCTGTTCACCCGATCTCCCGGCGGGCTCACCCCCACGGAGAGGGGACAGGCGCTGCACGAGCATGCCCGCGCCATGGCACTCGCTTCGGACGCTTTTGTTCGCACTGCCTCCGCCGCGCCCGACGAAGTGGCCGGCACGGTGCGGATCACCGCCAGCGAAGTGATCGCGGTGGAGGTGCTTCCCGCCATCCTGCGCGAGGTGCAGCGCCAACATCCGCGGCTGGTGATTGCGCTGAGCCCCAGCAACCGCAACGAGGACGTGCTGCGCCGCGAGGCCGATGTCGCGGTGCGGATGGTGCCGCCGAAGCAGGAAGCGCTGGTCGCCAGGCGCATCGGCGCGGTGCCGCTGGGTGTGCATGCCCACCCCGATTACCTGGCCGGACGACCCTTCCCCACAGGCTTCGAGGACCTGGCCGGGCACCGGCTGATCGGGCCCGAACGCGACTCGGCGATGCTTCGCCAGGTGCAGGAAGCAAACTTCCCCGTACGAATCGCCGACTTCAGCTTCCGCGCCGAAAGCGACCATGCCCAGCTCGCCGCGATCCGCGCGGGACTGGGAATCGGGGTGTGCCAGGTACCGATCGGCGCGCGCGACGGACTGGTCCGTCTCCTTCCGGACTTCGAACTTCCCCTCGAAACCTGGGTGGTCTGCCATGAGGATCTGCGCGGGCTGGCACGGGTGCGGACGGTGTTCGACGCGCTCGTAACCGGTCTCAGGACCTATCTCGGCTAGCCCCGCACAGGCCACGACACACCGCGCTTTGCTTGCGGCCATGCATCCCGGGACCCCAGCCTTGCGTTCCTGGGGGCGAGTTCTTTGTGTGTTTGGAGTGCTGTAATGAAGCTTATCGCCACGATCCTTGCCGGCACGACGCTGGCCCTTGCGCCGGCCGCCATGGCGCAGACCGCACCGCAGACGACCCCGGCGACGCCGGACGCCCCGGCTGCACAGACGACCGCTCCGGCGGCACCGGCAGCTACCGCACCGGCAACCAATGCGACGGTGACCGACGCCGAGGTCGGCCAGTTCGCCACCGCCGCGCTCGAGATCGAGAAGATCCGCAAGGACACCGCCACGCCGGAAGCCGACAAGGGCGCCAAGATGGCGGCCGCCGCTTCCTCGGCAGGCCTGAGCTCGGAGCGCTTCAACGCGATCGGCCAGGCGATGCAGGGCGACGCAGCGCTCAACCAGCGCATCCAGAAGGCGGCGACCGACAAGCTCGCGGCCTCGGGCGGCGGCGCCGCGGCGAAGCAGCCGTAAACGATTGTCACTACGGACACTGTGGCGGATCGCTTCCTTGGGAGCGGTCCGCTTTTTTCGTTCCGTCATCCCGGCCTTGCGCCGGGATCCCGCTTCTTCTTGGTTTGGGAGCAGGTAGCGGGACCCCGGCGCAAGGCCGGGGTGACGATGGCAATTCTGGTTTCTCCAGCTCAGCCTAAGGAAACCCGTCACCCTGAACTTGTTTCAGGGTCCAACGTGCCTCAGGCGGTATCCTTGGTGGAGGGTTGGATGCTGAAACAAGTTCAGCATGACAGGGGATTATTCAGCATGACGGGGGATTATGAGGCCTCCCCGGAACCCCTGCCCTACCGCCCCGCGCAGCCCAGCGCCGCCGCGTCGATCGCGGTTGCCGCGCCTTTCAGCGCATAGCTGTCGGCGAAGGGCGCGCCGTTGGCGCCGACCGTCTCGACGCTCATGCTGCGGCCCGAACGCATCGCCACGACGATCGCAGCATCGGTGCGAGCATCGGGTGCCCAGGCATCGGCGTCGCCCGCCTGGAGCTCGAAGCGGCGCTCGCCGATCGAAAGGGTGACGCGGGCATTGCCGGCACGGGTGCGGCTCAGGCGGATATGGAGCTGGTTGCGCACCCCGTCGCGCGGCCAGCTGGCGATGCTGGCGAAGGGTTTCGCCTCGCGATATTTCTCGACCGGCTGGGCGATGGCGAAGCAGCGCAGCGGCGAGGAATCGCGGAAGGCGCCCCAGCTGTCGAACGTGCCAAGCGGGGTGCGCGTCTGCGCCTGCAACAGGAGAAGGAGCGCCAGCGCGCTCATGCCGGGGCGGCGCCGCGGCCGGTGCCGAGATGCACCACGGTTTCCACCCCGCCCTCGATCCGCACCACCGAGCCCTGCGGCAGATCGCGCGCGACGGGGGCGCCGAATGCGGGCGAGACCGGCAGGCCGGTCATCACCCCGCGCAGCACCCGGCTCGACATGCCGTGCATGATCACCAGCCTATCGCCCGGGTCTTCATCAGTGTCGGCGAGCCAGGACGAAACGCGCACCGCGATACCGTCATACCATTCGCCGCCCGGCGGCGGACGGGTGTAGAGGCCGTGCTCGATGTCGAGGAAGCCGGGGGCCTCGTCCATCAGATCGGCATAATAGCGGCCGCTCCATTCGCCCATGCCGATCTCGACCAGTCGGTCGTCATGCCGGGCCTGGTGCCAGTCGAGCTCGAGATGCTCGGCGATCACCGCCAGCGTCTGCAGCGCGCGGCCGGCGCTCGACGACCATAGGGTAAGCTTCGGCTTCGGCCCGAGGATCTCGCGCAATGCGGCACCCATCGCATCGGCCTGGGCGAAGCCGGCGCGGGTGAGCGGGGTATGGGGATGATCGCCCTGCATGCGCCGGGCGATGTTGAACACGGTCTCACCGTGGCGGGCGATGAAATCGCGGCCTTTGCGCTGGGTCGTCATCACTTGCTCACAAGCCCGCATGGCAGCGGAAAGGCAAGTGCCCAATTTGCGCCCCCTTTGGTTCATCTCCCGATCAGGTGCAGTAGCCCAGTACCACACCAGCCCCGGTCGGGGCGCAACGAAAAGAGGGAGGTACCATGTCCAACACAAGCGACGCATCGGTCTGACCGCGCGACAGGCGCCTGACCTGTTGCCCGTAAGTCACGCTTTTTGTTGTTTATCTGGGGTTCATGAAACAGCGCGGGCCTCCCCCGGTTTTGAACCCTGCCCATGCCGGACAGCATGGGTGCGTACCCAAGGAGTTCCGTTATGCGTACCAAGTTCATCGCCGCCGCCGCGACCCTGCTCGCCGGCACCGCCTTTGCCGCTCCCGCCTTCGCCCAGAGCACCGATGCCGGCTTCACCGGCCCGCGTGCCGAAGCCGTGGTCGGCTGGGACCATGTGAAGGGCGACAATACGGGCGGCGTCGACGGCGCGCTCTATGGCGGCCAGATCGGCTATGACTTCCAGGCCGGCAGCGCCGTGCTGGGCGTCGAAGGCGAAATCACCGGCTCGACCGCGCGCCGCACCGAGAACAACGTGATCGTGGCCGGCGACAGCGCCCGGCTGAGCACCGGCCGCGACCTCTATGTCGGCGCACGCGCCGGCTTCACCGTGGGCGGCAACGCCCTGATCTATGCCAAGGGCGGCTACACCAACGCCAAGCTCAACAGCCGCTACACCTCCGGCACCACCGACGTCCGCTTCGACGACAATGTCGATGGCTGGCGCCTGGGCGCGGGCGCCGAGGTGAAGCTCAACGACAAGGTCTATCTGAAGGGCGAATACCGCTATTCGCAGTACAAGGATGACGATGCCGGCATCGATGCCAAGCGCCACCAGGTGCTCGGCGGCGTGGGCGTGCGCTTCTAAGATCGCTGCCGCGACGCATTAACTACGCATTTAAGGTGTGAACTATAGGGCCGGAGCGCTTGCTCCGGCCCTTTTTACCGTTAAGGGTATGGTCCGGAAAATTCCCGCAAGCGGGTTCAGATTCGGGCGATAGCTGCCCCGGGGGTTCTTGATGAAGGCGACGATCGAACGCGCAACTCTGTTGAGGGGCTTGAGCCACGTCCAGTCCGTGGTCGAGCGGCGCAACACGATCCCCATTCTCTCCAACGTGCTGATCGAGGCACAGCCGGGCGGCGCGCTGCGCCTGATGGCGACCGACCTCGACCTGCAGATCGACGAGACGATCTCGGCGGCGGTTGACCAGCCGGGCGCGATCACCGTGCCGGCGCACACGCTGTTCGACATCGTGCGCAAGCTGCCCGAGGGCGCGCAGGTCGAGCTGACCGCCGCGGAAGGCCGCATCACCGTCAATGCCGGGCGCGCGCGCTTCACGCTGTCGACGCTGCCGCGCGACGATTTCCCGATGATCGCCGAGGGCGAGCTGCCGACCGTGTTCGAGCTGCCGGCCGAGACGCTCAAGCAGATCATCGACAAGACCCGCTTCGCGATCTCGACCGAAGAGACGCGCTATTATCTCAACGGCATCTATCTGCATGTCGTCGACGAGGCGACGCCGGTGCTGCGCGCCGCCGCCACCGACGGCCACCGCCTCGCCCGCGTCACCGTGGCGCGTCCGGACGGCGCCGATGCGATGCCGGGCGTGATCGTGCCGCGCAAGTGCGTGGGCGAGCTGCGCAAGCTGCTCGAGGAAGTCGACGGCTCGATCGGCGTGTCGCTCTCGGCCTCGAAGATCCGCTTCGATCTGGGCCAGGCGATCCTGACCTCGAAGCTGATCGACGGTACCTTCCCGGATTACACGCGCGTGATCCCGACGGGGAACGACAAGCTGCTCAAGCTCGATCCGAAGAGCTTCATGGAAGGCGTCGACCGCGTCTCGACCATCGCGACCGAGAAGACCCGCGCGGTGAAGATGGCGCTGGAGCGCGACAAGATCATCCTCTCGGTGACCAGCCCGGAGAATGGCGCGGCGGCCGAAGAGGTCCCGGGCGACTATGCCGCCCTGCCCTTCGAGATCGGCTTCAACAGCCGCTACCTGATGGACATCCTCAACCAGATCGAAGGCGATTTGGTGGAAGTCCATCTGGCCGACGCCGCGGCGCCGACGCTGATCCGCGAGAACGACAAGTCGCCGGCGCTGTACGTGCTGATGCCGATGCGCGTCTGATCGCACGGCGATTGCGGACATGAAAAAAGCCGGTGCGGGACCATCCCGCACCGGCTTCTTCGTATCAGGCTCGACGGATCAGGCGAACATGCCCCGGCGGATCGCCGCGACGATCGACACGACCAGATAGATCGCCGTCGAGATCGTCATCAGCGTCCACAGGCTGACCTCCGCGACCAGGCCGAGTTTGGCGAGCGCCGCCCAGCCGAACAGGCCGAGCTGGGTCAGCCAGAAGCTGGCGATCGACGCCTCGGCCAGCGCGGCACGGGTGAGCTCGTCGCTGCCGCGCCGGATCCGGGCGTTGAGCCAGACCTGGAGCGCGAGCAGCACGGCGAGGCCGATCGCGACCGGGATCGCCGCATCGCCGGTATAGCCGAAGCGGACCGCGAGCGGCGGGGCGAGCAGCAGCGCCGCGCCGAGGAGCAGGCCGATGCCGTTGAGCCGCAGATAGCGCAGCACCGTGCCGTCGAGCGGATCGCCCTCCTGATAATTCTCGGCCATGCGGCGATAGAGCGTGCTGCTCGACGCGGCGACAAGCGCGAACAGGCCGAGGAGCAGCAGCAGCGCGGCGAGCACGGTCGAGGCGATGTCCTCGCCCGGCATTTGCGCGATCCAGTCGAACAGGCCGAACTGCCCGGCGGCGAAGCCGAGAACGAGACCGAACACGGCGCCGACCGCGGCGCGGACGAGCCGGCGGCGGGTCCCGGAACTAGCCATTGGGGAGCTCGGGCGGGGTCCAGTCGTCGAGGAAGATGACATCGATGGGCACTCCAAAGATCTTCGAAAGCCGCATCGCCAGCGGCAGGCTCGGGTCATATTTGTCGGTCTCGACCGCATTGATCGTCTGGCGCGAGACGCCGAGCAGCCCGGCCAGGTCGCCCTGGCTGAGGCCGGCCTCGGCCCGCAGCACGCGCAGCCGGTTCTTCATGCGCGGTGTCCAGAACTCTGTACCATATGACAAGAGTTCTTGTCATAAGCCAGCAGCGGGTGTCAAGAACTCTTGTCAGCTCGGGTTTCCGCTACGGCAGCATTGATTCCCGGACCCGACTCCTGTATTGACACTCTTGTCAGTAAGGAATCGCATATGGCCACCCAGCCCGCTCCGCAGGTCTTCAACCCCGGCATCCCGATGAAGCGGGAATGGGGCACGGCGTTCCGTGCGCTGGGGCGGCTGCTCGCCAATGGCGACGATACCGAGCAGGTCTTCCGGATCATGCGCGCGCTCAACGGCGACGCGACGCAGAAGAGCTATCGCAAGCTGCTGACCATGCCCAATGGCGGGCGGATCGCGTTCCAGCATGTCGAGATGGCCGAGCGGCTGGGCGACCGCGCCTGGATCGAAGGCTTCGCCGAGGGCACGGTGGGCGCGGCCTATCGCAACTTCCTCGATTCGACCGGCTATTCGGCCGACGGGCTGGTCGCGGTGAGCATGGCCGAGGGCGCGTTCCAGAACGCCGATATCCAGCACCCCTATGCCTGGATGGGCCGGCGCGAGCGCGACATCCACGATTTGTGGCACGTGATCACCGGCTACCAGGCCGACGAGCATCTGGGCGAGGCCTGCCTGGTCGCTTTCTCCTATGCGCAGACCGGTGGGCTCGGCTGGGGGTTCATCGGCATGGGCGCGGCGCTCAAGAGCATCCGCATCACCCGCAAGCTGGATTTCTTCAAGGCCGTGATCGAGGGTTATCGCCACGGCAAGGCCGCGCAGTGGCTGCACGGCGAGGACTATGAGACCTTGCTCGCCGAGCCGCTCGATCAGGTCCGCAAGCGGCTGAACATCGGCGATCCGGTCAGGTACCGCAAGGCGCAGGCCAGCCTGGAAGCGGCCGGCCTGAAGGGGATCTAAACCCCGCGCCCTTGCTTACGGCAGGTCCTTGATCGCGCCGCCGGCGTTCGGCTTCATCAGCGCGTCCATCGCACCGAAGATCTCGTCGGCCGACGTGACGGGCGCGGGCAGCTCGAAATGCTTGGCGTCGATCTCGGCGGTGTCGAGCGACTTGAACTCGATCAGCGGGCCGTCCTGCTTGGCCGCACCTTCCTCGATCGGCGTGACGCGCAGCGGCGTGCCCTTGGCGAACAGCTCGGTCAGACGCGCGGAGAAGCCGGTCTCCTCGGGGAACATCGCACCGAAGAAGCTGTTCACCGTGTCGATCGCGCGGCGGAACACATTGCCGACGGGCGTGAGCCTGGGGTCGGCGCTGACCACCATCTCGATATGCTTCTTCTTCGAAGCCTCGTCGCCCTTGAGCATCAGCAGCTTCCACGCCTCGCCCTGCTGGCCGGCGACGACCGCGGCGGTGCCCGGCGCGATGCCGAACTGGAACTCCTTGGCCTTGGGATCCTCGCTCTTGGGGATGAAGCCCTTGACCAGATCGACCATCGCCTGGAGCTCGAAGACCTTGGTGCCTTCCTTGTCGGTGACGGCGATATAGTCGACGCCGTCGCGGTGGATGATCGTGAACTTGCCGCCGACGTCGAGCCGCGAATTGCCCCCGTCATCGACTTCGATCACCAGCTCCTTGCCGCCGGCATTGTAGCGCGCGGTGACGTCGGCCAGCGCCGGCATCGGCGCGAGCGCCAGGATCGTGGCAAGGAACAGCTTGGTACGCATGGTGGAACCCCCTTATTCGACGCCGGCGATCATCCGCGATGTCGCGCGCGGCGGCAATAGCGGCTATCGGCGGGAAATGGCAGTGTCCCGCCTCGTCCTGACCGACTTCCGCAACCATGAAGACGCCGTGCTCGTGCCCGGGCCCGGCTTCGTGGTGCTGAGCGGCGAGAATGGCGCGGGGAAGACCAATGTGCTGGAGGCGCTCTCGCTGCTCGCCCCCGGCCGGGGCCTGCGCCGCGCGCCGCTGACCGAGATGGCGCGGCAGGGCGGCAGCGGCGGGTTCGGCGTGGCGGCGCGGCTGACAGCCCCTCCCGCAATGCCCAGGCGCGGCGCACTCGGTGAGACTTCCCCCACCCCCAACCCCTCCCCTGAAGGGGAGGGGCTTGTAGATATAGGCACCGGCACGCAGGCGAGCGCGCCCGAACGGCGGCTGGTGCGGATCAACGGCGCGACCGCCGCCGCCACCAGCCTGGCCGAATGGGTGAGCGTTCTGTGGCTCACGCCGGCAATGGACCGGCTGTTCGTCGATGCGGCGGGCGAGCGGCGGCGCTTCCTCGACCGGCTGACGCTGGCGCTGAGCCCCGGCCATGCGCACCATTCGACCCGATACGAAGCCGCGATGCGCGAGCGCAATCGGCTGCTGGCGGAGGATGCCGCGCCAGACCCCGACTGGCTGACCGCGCTCGAGGCGCGGATGGCCGAGCATGGCGCGGCGATCGATGCCGCCCGGCGTGCGCTGGTCGTGGCGCTGGCCGAGCGGCTGGCGGCGCAGCCCGAGGGACCGTTCGCGCGGGCGGGGCTGGCACTGGAAGGCTGGCAAGGCGATGCCGACGCGCTCGCCCGCGAGCTGGCGGCCGGTCGCCGGCGCGACGCGGCGGCGGGCCGCACGCTGGCGGGTCCGCACCGCGCCGACCTGCTCGTCACGCATCTGGGGAAGAATCAGGCGGCGCATCTCTGCTCCACCGGCGAGCAGAAGGCTCTGCTGCTTGGGCTCGTCCTCGCCCATGCCGAGCTGGTCGCCGAGCGCGTGGCCCGCGCACCGATCCTGCTGCTCGACGAAGTCGCGGCGCATCTCGACCCGGGCCGGCGTGCGGCACTGTTCGAACGGCTGGAAGGCCGCGGGCAGGTGTGGATGACGGGGACCGAGCCGGCCTTGTTCGAGGCGGTTCCCGGGGGTGCGACGCGGTATCGGGTCAGCGATGGGGCGGTTTCGGTCGAGTAGCTGAGGATACCAGGTGCTCCCCGGGGGGGGGGGGGGGGGGGGGGGGGGGGGGGGGGGGGGGCGGGGGGGCCCGGGCGGGGGGGCGCGGGGGGGGGGGGGGGCGG